>CAIMCU010000198.1 GCA_903839585.1 uncultured Actinomycetes bacterium
GCAGTCAATAATCTCTATATCAAAGGCTTTGGTATTGAAATCACCTATTGCAAGCGCGTAAACCTTCTTGCCCTGACAAAGAGCAGATACTTCATATGCTCCGCGAATTGAGTGAAGCGTATCTCTGGTGGGAATTAATATGAGATCGGCAGCTTTGAGAGCTAAAACTAAACTTGGAGAGATCGTTGAAGGCAGATCCAAAACAACGACATCAAAATTATTGGAAAGCTTAACTAGGAATTCAGACAATGTCTCTGGCAAAGTTACGTTATTGATCCGAGAGTCGGTTGCAATAAAGGTGAAGCGCTCAGCGGTCTTTTCGAAAGCATCCAATGAAATAGGCATTCCTGCAAGGTAATCTGCAATAAGGCTTCGATCGCCATCTCTGCCAACCCTAAATGTTAAATCGCCTTTAGGATCTAAATCGATGAGCAAAACACTCTTGCCGTAATCTACAAAGCTCGCTGCAAGTGCATGAGCAGTTGTTGTCTTACCAACGCCTCCAGCTGTATTTGCGACACAAATGACCTTACTCATGAAGCTTTGGCGACTCCCCAGCGCTCAAGCGCCATCTTCAACTGAGGTGGAGTTAAAACCCAGCCAGGTAGTGTGGAGATTGACCTTCTCGTTGCTCGCAGTGACAAATCGATGGCTTTCTTATCCCCAGGAAGAATTGGTACGCGGTACAACTTACGAGCCCAATCCGGGAGAGCGGATGAAGCAAGAATCGCTAAAGCCGCCCATGCAGGCGCTGCAGGTGTAGCAAATCGAAGGAACTTAGGCATTGGCGGAAATGTTAAGAACAGCGCCACTCTTTTGGCATCATCACTTGCAGAAAGCTCCGGAGCAATATCGCGAAAGTACTGAGCTAATTCAACGCGATTAGTCGGGGTTTTCTCAGTAGGGATTCCGACTAGATCTGCAAACACAACCATCTCCTTGATGTACTGGTCTTGTTCGGCCTCTGTAATGGCAAAGCCAGATCTCACAGCTGTATCTAGAAATGAGTCCACCATCGCCATATGCACCCACAAGAGCAGATGTGGATCATCTAAGTTTAAAGAGGCATGAACTTTGCGAACACGAGCCGCTAGCGCGAGAGCATCCTCAGTCTTTCCGAAGGTCAACGTCGAGACGTAATCACCCGTACGTTGCAACCTACCCCATGCATCTTCACGAAAATTTGAGTTTGAAGCTACGCCGGCCATTGCAATTGGATGGAGTGCTTGTTCAAGAAGTGCGCGTACACCACCTACAGCCATCGATGGATCAGAGTGAATCCTCCAAGCCATACTCTCTGGAGAAAAAAGGCCGCGTGAATCCTGTGTCATTGCGATGTAAAGACTTTGATTGCATCGACCAACATCTGAACGGCAATAGCGGCAAGGAGCAAGCCAGCGATTCTTGCCAGAAGCGTGACACCGGAATCTTTTATTACTTTCAAGATGGTTGTCGAAGCCATGAGCGAAATCGCAATAACGATATGAACTCCGAGCACGGCAAGAACTAGCCCGATACCCATAGCCGGAGTGTCAACCTGTTGTACGAAAATCATTGTTGCGACAATCGCACCAGGCCCTGCTAGGAGTGGAGTTCCGAGTGGAACGAGCGCAATGTTCTTATCACTCTCACTTCCTACTCCGCCTTGACTGCCGGTGAGTAGTTCAAGTGAAACGTAAAGAAGAAGTAAACCGCCGGCTGCTTGAAGAGCCTCTATCGAAACGTTCATGTACTCAAGAATGAAGCGACCAAAGAGTGAGAAGAAGGTTATGACGATGAGGGAAACTGTGGCAGCTTGCCAAGCCAGTTTTATGCGCTCTTTAGGTGTTCGATCGGCAACTAAACCTAGAAAGATAGGTGTTGCACCAGGTGGATCGAGGATGACAAGTAGTGTGACAAATGACTGAACCGCAAAGGTAACAGCGCTTACTTCTACGATACTCACTTAGAGATCACTCTTCTTTCCCTAGCCATTGATTCTAACCGCTCCCATTCTGCAGGATTAGTCAGATTTTCGCCTAATGAGTTGAGCTTGCCGGTACCGTGATAGTCACTTGACCCGGTTGCGACGAGATTTAATTCACGTGTGACGTGAAGCAAATCGGCACGTTCCTGCGCGTTATGGTCACGGTGATCAACCTCAACACCGTTGAGACCTGCCTGAACCAGAGTCGCAAAGGTATCGACTGAAACTATCTGACCTCGCCTGGAAGCAAAGGGGTGCGCAATTACCGATACACCCCCCGCCTCTTTGATGATTCTTATCGCCTCTTCAGGTGTGGGAGCTACATGCTCAACGTAGTACTTTGAATCATTATTTAGTAAGCCTTGAAAGGCTTCATCGCGGCTCTTGAGTAATCCGGTTGCAACCAATGCATCAGCTAGATGTGGCCGTCCAACTGTTGCTCCCTCGGGGGCTGCTGCCATGACATCATCCATTGAAATGGTAATCCCATCACGGTTGAGTAGCTCAATCATCTTTTTCATCCTTGGAATTCGTTGATCCTTCGTATCGTTTAGCATCGTAATCATCGCCTCATTACCGCCATCAAAGAGGAGACCCAGCATGTGAACGCTGATTCCATCAGTTGTAAGCGTTGAAATCTCAGCACCTTTTACAAGTTGCAACCCAGGACGAAGTGCTCGTTCAGCCTCTTGCCAACCATCGATAGAATCATGGTCGGTAATCGCTAAGGTTGTGATCCCCTGTGACATCGCTTTGTTAATCAACTCAAAGGGTGAATCTGTTCCGTCGCTGACATTTGTATGGGTGTGTAGATCAATCATTGTTCAATCATCACCTTTGTTGGTCGAGTGCGCATGACAACGAGAACACACCCAATAAGAATTAAGGCAATCCCTGGAATCACACCAGCAGGTGGCTTCTGACCCATCCACCACAGCGCCAGAACGGCACTTACTGGAACCTCAAAAAATACGATCAGAGAAACTATCGCCGGTGAGACTCGCTTAAGGACTGAGTTGAAGACTGTGTGTCCAAGTATTTGTGCACCAAGTATGAGTCCTGCGAGTATCAACCATTCGCGAAGTTCAAAGTTGAAAATCTGAGCACCTGAAAGGACAGCAATCGGTAATGCAGTCATAGCGCAGGTGAAGTAACAGATCGCAGTGTAGGAGGATGTCTCTAAACTTTGCTGGGCTTTAGAACCGATGAGCATATAGATTGCTGCTAGCGCCGCAGAAATCAGAGCCGCAACATCGCCCATGAATGATCTAAAGGAGATTTGAAAATCAATTCCTGAGATAACGAGTACGCCAGCAAAACTAACTCCCATTCCAAGCCAAGCATTCTTTGGAATCACTCCCCCGGTCATTCGAACAAAGAGCGCCGCAAAGATTGGTTGAAGTGCAACGAGCGCTGTTCCAGCTGCTACAGAGGTCATTCGCATCGCAAGGAAGAATCCATAAAAGTGAAGCGCAAGAACAACTCCGGAGAGAGCCGCCCATTTCATGCCTGTGGAATTGGCCTTATGCCTGAGTGCGAAAGGAAGTGTTAGCAGCGCCCCTCCAAGATTTCTCCAAAAGATCAAGGTGAGTACCGGCATAGTGCTCATTGCAATGAGAGGCCCTGAGGTTCCAATACCAATAATCCCGATTCCCATGCGGATAAGGTCTGGTTTGGCTGGAATCGCCGTGTGATTTTGCGTGCTGCTTAAAGGCTGCGACATAGCGCAACGGTAGCCGATACCCTTGCCTCATGAGCAGCAATACATTAAATCGCGTATTTCTCGCTCGCCTAGCCGGGACAGCAGTCTTTGATCCAAATGGGGATCCAGTAGGTAAGGTGCGCGATGCTGTCGCAACCCTTCGTACTAACAATCAACCACCTCGAATCCTTGGAATTGTTGTTGAGGTCCCATTGCGTCGACGTGTATTTGTTCCAATTACCAGGGTTACATCGATTGAATCTGGCGCTGTCGTCATCACGGGTCTAGTTAACATGCGCCGATTTGATACTCGTGCTGGTGAACTCTTGGTTTTGGGTGAGCTACTAGATCGTTCCGTCACTCTTATCGAATCTCAAGAGCCTGTCGTTGTTGAGGACATGGGTATGGAGCAAAATCGAACTGGTGATTGGCTCATCACCCGAATACATATTATGAAGAAGGGGCGTGGCTTTCGTCGCAAGGGTGCAACTTCTACGGTTATGTGGGAAGAGGTAAACGGCTTTGTTCTTCCAGAGCACAATCAAGGTGTAGCGAATCTACTTTCAACACTCAGTAACTTACGTGCTGCCGATCTTGCTGCGGTTATTCAAGATCTTGCACCAAAGCGTCGTATCGAAGTTGCGCGAGCGCTAGATGATGAGCGTTTAGCCGATGTTCTCCAGGAGATGGATGAGGCCGAGCGCGTTGAGCTTCTAGCCGAACTTGAAGGCGAGCGCGCAGCTGATGTTTTGGAGGAGATGGATCCAGATGATGCAGCCGACCTTCTTCGTGAAGTTGGTGAAGAGCGAGCCCAGCAACTCATCGAGTTGATGGAGCCAGAGGATGCCGAAGATGTTTTGCGTCTGATGACGTATGAAGATTACTCCGCAGGCGGAATGATGACGACAGATCCAATTTTAATGAGCGCCGATTACTCTGTTGCTGACGCTCTTGCTGCCGTTCGCCGAAGTGAGATATCACCAGCTCTTGCATCTCAGGTGTTCATCTGTCGCCAACCGCTAGAGACACCTACTGGTCGTTACATAGGAATGGTGCACTACCAGCGCTTGCTCCGTGAGGCACCAGCCACGCTCCTCGGATCCATCGTAGATACAGATACTCAAGGTTTAAATCCCAATGCGACTCTTCATGAGGTTTCCTCATACTTAGCCAGCTACAACCTTCTTTCGCTGCCGGTTGTCGATGCAAATGAAAGACTCTTGGGAGTTGTCACTGTTGATGACGTGCTCGATCACTTACTGCCTGAAAACTGGCGTCATGATCACCGCGATTCAACCCGCGGAACAGGTATTTTAGGAAACTTAGCTGATGTAAATGTTGAGGAGGTGTAAAGATGGCACGCAAAGATGGTTTAGATACCCCACGCGAGACCCGTCGCTCACTGCGCCCTAACTACGATCCAGAGGCTTTTGGTCGCCTATCTGAGCGCTTTGCTCGCTTCTTAGGTACTGCACGGTTCCTGGTTTATATGACTGTTTTCGTTCTGAGTTGGGTCGTATGGAATGCACTGGCTCCTCGTGATCTACGTTTTGACGATTATCCATTCATCTTCCTGACACTCATACTTTCTTTACAAGCATCGTATGCAGCCCCGCTTATTCTCCTTGCGCAAAATCGCCAGGCTGATAGGGATCGGATTTCGCTCAATGAAGATAGGGCTCGTAACGACCGCAGCATTGCAGATACTGAGTACCTAACTCGCGAACTAGCGAGCTTAAGAATCTCACTTGGAGAGGTCGCAACACGTGATTTCTTACGCAGCGAACTTGAGGACTTGATTAAAGAGTTAAGAGCTAATCCCGAGTCTGACTCCAAGTAAGGATTTCGGACGCACAACTAGTTTTTCAACTATCTCATTAATTGCTCGAGCAGAGGCCGACTCTGTTTCAAGAGAAACTACAGGATGACCATCATCGCCACCGCTGCGAAGCTCAGGGCTAAATGCAACCTTGCCTAGAAGGGGTACATCGGCTCCCACGAGTTGTGAAAGAACCTTTGAGGTTTCTTCGCCACCACCACTACCAAAGAGCGATATCTCCTCACCGCACTTTGGGCATGGAAAGGCTGACATATTCTCAATCACTCCAAGCACTCTCTGGTGCATCTGATGCGCAATTCTTCCTGCTCGCTCTGCAACCTCTGCCGCAGCTATCTGTGGCGTAGTTACGACGATAATTTCAGAGGTTGGAATTAACTGAGCAAGTGAGATTGCAAGGTCACCTGTTCCCGGTGGAAGGTCAAGGAGCAGTAAATCTAAATCCCCCCAATGTGCATCGGAGAGAAGCTGCTCAAGTACTCGATGCAGAAGTGGACCTCGATAAGCAACGGCATCTGCGCGTTCAGGCTTAAACATCTCCATCGAAACAACCTTGACGCCAAATGCGACAGGAGGAATAAACATTTGATCGATGGCAGTTGGTCGAACCCCTATCAGCCCCATTAAACGAGGAATAGAGTGACCGTAAACATCGGCATCAAGAATTCCTACTCGCAAACCCTTATTGGCAGCTGCGACCGCAAGGTTTGCTGTGAGCGATGACTTACCAACTCCACCTTTACCTGAAGCGACTCCAATAACGCGTGTAAGTGAGCCAGCCTGAGCAAATGGAATTACTTTGTCCCGTCCGCCTCTTACAATACTTTTAACCTTATCTCGCTGCTCTTGAGACATTGCACCAAAAGTTAGATCGATCGCTGATAGACCATCAACTTCTAGAACAGCTTTTGTAATATCTTCACGCAATCTATCCTGCATAGGGCATCCAGAGATTGTTAACAGAACCGTTACTCGAGCGGTGCCACCATCTATATCGATAGATTCAACCATGCCGAGCTCTGTCAATGAGCGGTGAAGCTCTGGGTCCTGAACCTTTGAAAGCGCCTCTCTTACCGCTTCAACCTGACTCATAGTAAATCGGGGTCGATCTTCGGCTTTATCTTTGGCGAATCCTCTTCATCGAGAACATTTGAAATATGTTTTTTCACAAAACTCTTAGGATTTAGGTCCGATGGCTGTAGATTTTCAAAACCTGGACCCAGGTTCTCTCTTAACTCCGATGTCGCGTTTGTAGCAAGTCTGCGCACCTTCTTAACCAACTTTGCTGCATCTACAGCCAGTCGTGGAAGCCGATCAGGACCAACGAGGAAAATAGCCAGAATTGCTAGACCAAAGATTTCACCCGCACCAAAATCGAAGAACATACGGTGATACTACTTGTTTATTTACTTACTGACAGTTCGAGGGTTGCCTGGTAGCTCTTACCTGTACGCAGGTAGGTAATCTTTACCTTATCGCCAACACTCTTTGCTCGTATGGCAACGATTAGCTCATCTGGGGTGGTGATAGCTCGCCCATCAAAGTTGGTAATGATGTCTCCGGCCTTAAGCCCTGCCTTTGCGGCAGGTCCACCTGGAAGAATCGCTTGTGCACCTGTTGCAATCTTTGCACCATCGCCTGAGTACTGCATGTCGATAGAGACGCCCATAACTGGATAGGTTGCTTTACCGTTTTTAATCAACTGTTCCGCGGTCTTGCGGGCTTGGTTGATTGGAATCGCAAAACCTAATCCAATAGATCCGCTCTGTGAACCAAAGACAGATGAGCCGGTGGTCGCTATCGCGGAGTTAACTCCGATTACCGCACCAGTTGAATCAACTAATGGGCCACCTGAGTTTCCAGGGTTGATCGCCGCATCAGTCTGGAGTGCGTTGATAAATGAGTTTTCACTTCCAGAGTCTCCAGCAGTAACCGCTCGATCTTTTGCGCTGATGATTCCAAGGGTTACGGTTCCAGATAATCCAAGTGGTGATCCAATTGCAATGACCGAATCGCCCACGGCGACCTTGTCGCTATCACCGAATGTAAGGGCTGTTAATCCGGTTTGAGCGACCTTCAAAACCGCTAAATCATAAGAAGCATCGCGACCAACGATTGAGGCTTTCAGGGTCTTTCCATCGTTGAGCTGAATCTCAATCTTTCCACCGCTCGTAGCAGCATCTGCCACCACATGGTTGTTAGTAAGAATGTATCCACTGCTATCGATGACAAAACCAGTGCCTGTTGATCCACTACCTCCACTCTTGGCAGAGATAGAAACAACAGAAGGAAGAACGCGACGAGCAATATCTGCAACCGATCCTGGTGGGCGCTCAATCGCGCTCGAAACAGAGCTCAACTTGATTGAGTGACCGAAGAGTGAGCCGGAAGATGATGCTCCGAATACGGCTCCGACCAATCCTGCGATGACCGCTAAAAGGATTGCGTTACCTCGGGTGATGAAGTTTGCTTTTCCATTTCGAGAAGCTGGAATCCACCATGGTCCTGAAGAGTTGAGGTTGCTCATGGATATATCTTCCTACAACTTCGTTGCAAGTAACAAACCGTCACCAACTGGGATAAGTGAACTTACCCAGTTTTCTCCGGCGTTTTTAATACTTTTCCCAGCCTCGCGCAATGCAACGGTCTTGGGATCTCTTTGGGCAGGGTCTGAAACCTTTCCGCCACCAAAGAAGTTATCAATGACAAAGACTCCACCACTTCTTAAAATTCGGTGCGCCTGCGTTATCGCAAATGACAAATCCTCTGGATTGTCGCGAAATACAACTAAATCGTAGGCACGATCTGTGAGTTTTGTAACTACATCCATTACCGGATTAGTTATAAGACGAAAACGCGCTGGTGCGATCTGTGCCTCAAGCAAAGCCTGTTTGGCTGTATTGCTGTGCTCCATTTCGCTATCTATCGATGTAAGGGTTCCACTGTGAATCATTCCTTCGAGAACCCAAAGAGCACCAACACCAGAACCGGTTCCAATTTCAACTACGGATTGAGCTGAGAGAATGTGCGCAAGGTGCTTTAGATAAGCTCCAGCACCCGGTGTTACATCCTGAACACCCATCTCTACGCCACGTGAACGGGCAGATGCCTTGACCTCGTTTTCAAGGTGAAAGCTCTCAGAGTATGAGTGCGGATCGATTATCACGAGAGCGATGTTATCCAGTCAACGAGCAAACGCACGCCGAAACCGGTACCGCCCTTAGGATTTTCTCCAGAATCGCTTTCGCTACGCGCGGTTCCTGCGATATCTAGGTGAACCCAGTTGCGATTGCCGGCAAACTTTTCTAAGAAGAGGGCGGCTGTTACCGAGCCGGCTGAGTAGTCACCCTTATCCGCTGTGTGATTCAAATCGGCTATATCGCTTTCGAGGGCGTCTGTGTACTCATCGATGAGTGGCATATGCCAAACCCGATCGCCATTTGCTTCTCCAATTGCCATGAGCGCGCTAGCCAGCTTCATATTTCGCGTATACATGGCAGCGTACTGACGCCCTAAACCTAACGTGGCTGCACCAGTAAGAGTTGCTATATCAATCAAGTAATCAGGATCGAGGTTCATATCTGCATAAGCCAGCGCATCGGCCAAAACCAATCGGCCCTCGGCATCTGTATTAATCACCTCAACAGTAGTTCCGCCGTAATGCTTAATCACATCGCTTGGCCGTTGAGATGAACCTGAAAGTGCATTTTCAGCAATAGCCATCAGTACCGTTACCCGAACATTTGGATTAAGTGCTGGAAGGGCGTTAATAACCGCAAGTGCCGCTGCGGCCCCAGCCATATCGCTCTTCATCGCTGTCATTGTGTCGTACGGCCGCTTCAGTGAAACACCGCCAGTATCAAAGGTTATGCCTTTACCTGCAATGACTACATGTGGCATTAAGGAGGAGCTCTTCTTTTTTCCTTTAGGAAGGTATGAAATTTCTACAAAACGCGGACCGGGCTTGGGAGAAGAGTTTCCAACAGCAAGTAATCCACCAAACTCTTTTAACTCCTTTCCCGCTAAGACTTTAATTGTTAATCCATTAGCCTCTGAGATCTTCACCGCTTCTGCGGCCAACCACTGTGGATTCTTGATATTTGAGGGTGTATGCACAAGGTCGCGGGCAAATGTAATGGCGTTAGAGATAACACCTGCTTCTTCGATAATCTCTTGCTCAGAGGTAATCATTATCGCTCTTGGAATCTCTAGAGTTTTATCAGACTTTTGATTCCATAGATATGCTCCTAAGTGAACCGCGATCGCAAAAGCGCGAATCTCATCCTTTGCCTGTGGGGCAATTGCAGCCAACTCAATCGCCTTGCCTCGGATTCGCTTACCTAAAGTTGCACCAGCTGTACGAAGAGATGAAGAGGAGCTGTCGCCAACTCCAATTAAAAGTATGCGATCTGCATCAAAATCAGAGTGAGAAATCGGAAACTCAAAGAGTTCGCCAGCTTTTCCTGTAGCTGCAAAGAAGGCTAATTCATCGGTAAGTTGTGCCTCTAAGGTTTTTTCTAGCGCTTTAACGAATGATGCCTGAAAAGGAAACTGGAAGATCTCATCTTTTTTCGTGAATGGAATTGCAATTAACTCACTCGATGAAAGAGACTCTTGTTTTGCGGGTAAAGCTTGAAGCGTGAACACGCGGGGTTTTTACTTCTTAATAAGTGCTACAGCGGCCTCAAGGACAGCGCTGAGATTGTTTGCTTCTTGAGCATTGAGTTCAACGACGAGACGACCGCCACCTTCGAGAGGAATGCGCATCACTAGTGAGCGAGCCTCTTTCGTAACCTCCATGGGTCCATCACCAGTTCGAGGTTTCATGGCTGCCATGGGGACTCCTTTGACTTAATTATCTTTACTCGCTTCGGGGACCTAAACGAGGGATAAGTATCTCGCATTTTCGCGTGCTTATGAAATCGGGATAAACCGCCCTTTCGGGCTATATTTTTAAGCGTGCAGTTAGACGTGCTTTGCCAGCCGTGATAACGGCGACTACAGAGCTTTCTGGAACTTTTAGAAGATCAGAAATTTGAGCACTCGATAAAGCCCTTAGATAATGGAGTGTAAGGATTACTCGTTCCTCTTCTGGAAGAGAGGCGATTACCTGCGCCAGGGTCGGACTCTTTTCCATAAGGCGAGGTTACTCTGGACTGCCTTTCAATACTCTCTTGCGCAACCGGTTAAGGGAGATTCTCACTCCAATCTCAAGAAAGATAAGCGCAGGAGCTGCGAGAAAAAGAGCCGCCGCAGGCGCATTGATTGTCTCTGACCATTTAAATTTTGTGAGTGTGGGGGTCACCGGCACTAACTCAAAACTTCCTACACCTCTTAAGATCTTTCCGGTATGCATAACATCGCAGCGCAATGGCGGTTGCCAAGCTGTTACCGTCATTAAATCCAAGAGTCCAAGGGCTGAAAATCTTGGATAGAACCTGTAAAGAGGTCCTGTAAATGCTGAGATTGAAGTACCTACACCCTCGCGAATTTCAGATGTAACCCATACCTTGGTTTGCAACATCCAGTCGCCTTGGCTCTCCCAGTTTGCGATATGAGACCAGATTGCTTCTGGAGAAGTTGGAAAATCCAACTCCAATGCAATGGTTTTACTTTTCACTGGCGAGTGCAAGTGCTTGGTCGATGCTTGTTGCCCAATGCAAGATATCGGTTTGGCCGGGGCGTAAAAAGTTTTCAGTTTCTAAATGATTGATGAGATTATGTAGTGGATCATAGATTCCAAATGGATCCAAGATAATTACTGGTTTATGGTGAAAACTTAAGTAACGACCAACCCAGATTTCGAAGAGCTCCTCTAAAGTTCCTATTCCACCTGGCAAGGTTATAAATGCGTCGGATAAATCCTCCATCATCGCCTTACGGGTGCGCATCGAATCGACTATGTGTAGCTCATCGCTGCCGTGGTCGGCGTACTCAATATCGACAAGGCGCTGTGGAATGACTCCAATCGTGTGACCGCCTTTAGAGCGTGCGCCTCTGGAAACTGCGCCCATGGATGAGAATTGACCACCCCCTGTCACAAGCTCCCAACCTTTGAGTGCGATCTGTTCGCCAAGTTCGAAGGCTAAGTCGGTGTACTTGGAATCAATCTTCTCTGAGGAAGAGCAGTAAACGGCGATACGCATACACGAAAGGATAGGGGTTAGGCTAAGCGCATGTCTTCTGCAACCACAGCATCTGGCCATGGAATCGCTACGCTCTCTGGAACCACGGTTCTCGATGTCTGGTTTCCAGCTCCACAACTTGGAACACTCACAGGGAATCCACCGCAATACTTACTTGATTTAGTAGGCGAAGATGAAAACCGAAAAGTTTCCCGTGAAGTTGTTTCAATAGAAATAGATCTTGCAACTGCACCTAAAGATGCTAAGGATGTTTATCTGCGTTTACATCTGCTTTCACATAGGCTGATTAAACCTCATGGTGCGTCTATGGATGGGGTGTTTGGACTTCTTTCTAACGTTGTCTGGACCTCTGCAGGTCCATGTGCAGTCGATGATTTTGAAAGTGTTCGTGCAAAACTACGTGTCAAATTCGGACATGTATCTGTTTTTGGAGTCGATAAGTTTCCAAGAATGGTTGATTACGTTGTCCCATCTGGGGTTCGTATCGCAGATGCAGATCGAGTTCGCTTAGGTGCACACCTTGCATCGGGTACCACCGTGATGCATGAGGGTTTCGTAAACTTTAATGCTGGAACACTAGGTACATCAATGGTTGAGGGACGCATCTCCGCTGGTGTAGTAGTTGGCGATGGTAGCGATATCGGCGGCGGCGCCTCAATTATGGGAACACTCAGTGGTGGCGGCAAAGAGGTAATCTCAATTGGAGAAAAGTGCTTACTCGGCGCTAACTCAGGACTAGGAATCTCAATTGGAGATAACTGTGTAATTGAAGCCGGCACATACATCACCGCCGCATCTAAGGTCAGACTTCCTGACGGTGAGGTAGTGAAAGCAGCAACACTCTCTGGTGCAAGTAATCTCTTGTTCCGTAGAAACTCACTCAACGGTGCGCTAGAGGTCGTTATGCGCACCGGTACATGGGGTGGACTTAACTCAATCCTTCACTCAAATTAAACCAAGCTGAGGATAAAAGGGTTCTACTTCTAAAGGTCTCACCACGAATTTCGACGGTAATTCCAGCACTTGAAGTTGCGCGGATGAATCCGACTGTTCCTGTGGTGTTTCTAGAGAGAATCTCTAAACTCACAACATCAACTAATCCAAAAGCGGCAGCTATAACCTTTTGATCGATGACCTTCTGCCATGTGGCGTATCTCGGGTTGATGTCTATGCGAGCACTTGCAGAGTCGGGGACACTTACGGTGTAGGCAAGCTCACTCCCCCAAGCGTTTACCGCGGTTTCAGTAACGCCTCCAGTTGATGATGTGAAAAAGGGTGCAATAACTGAGCCGTTGTAGGTGAGCACTTTTCCTACTGTTCTATCTACCGCAGCTTTCCAAAGTGCCCCATAGGTTTTCTCACTCTCTTTGGAGTATCCAGCGAAGAGTTGATCAGAAATGCTGCCATAAAGATTGCAGTTGCATGCAGATCGAATCTTCGCTCCCTTTGCAAGAGCGTAGCTGCGCGATGCAATTACTTGAGCATCCAGCATCTCATTCGGCCACGATGACGGTACCTCGCTTACTCCATAGAGGTACTCATCCTCTAGGCGCACCGTATTTGTTAGCGCTATGCGCTTACCTAACTTCTTGTCGTTAACCAACCTAAGTTGTATCTGTCCATGTCGATACTTCGTAGTTTTGCCGGTGTGGGTCACGTTCATAAGGGTTGGAGGTCCATCAAATGCTCTTGTGCCAGTCCAACGCAAGGTAAATCTCGTTGCAGTATGAGGCGCTGGCATATGAGCTGATGTGGCAAGTATCTTTGATCCAACAATCGAGAAGTTCAAACTCTGTTTACCAGCAAAGGTGTGAACCGGAAGGGCTGTGGCTGTCTCTGCAAGATCTCCAAAGTAGAGGTTAAAAACACCTCCGGTGGAGTTAGTCTGAACCTTTAACGTTGTTAGAAGGTGGCCAATGTTGATCCGAAGTGATGGATTTACTGAAGTGGTTTCAACTTGGGAGCCTGGAAAGTAGTAGGAAAGAATTGCAGTACTACTCTCACCTGCCATGGCCATTGCACGGCCACCTATTTGACTTAACCCAACGCCATGGCCGTATCCAGAGCCTGTAAATGAAAAGTTTGCCGGGGCTTCGGCGGCAAAGCTTGGGGTAAAAGTCAAAGATAAGATCAAAGAGAGAATTGCAACGCTTTTCTTCATATCAATCTCGTGGAACTATTGAACGCGGTGAAGTGATAAAGCCCCATCCCCACGAGAAGTGCATGACAGGTAACACCGCAATCAATGTGATTAACTCGCGAATAGTTTGAGAGATTCGTATCGATCCGCCAATGACAAAGAGGACGTAAACAATTGCGGGAACAAAGAGGATTGGCGAAATAGTTAGACCTAAGACAATTGAAGCAGTTGTTCCTAGAAGCGTGAATGGAGGGGCTAGGTATCGGTAATTAACTGTTCCTGAGTGTCTGCGTGATACCACTCTTCGCCAACGCCCATACTCGAAGTACTGGCGAGCTAACTTACGAAAGGTTGGTCTTGGACGGTACGTAACGTGAAGTCTCGGATCAAAATAAACCCTTCCACCATTTTTTCGTAACCGATGGTTTAACTCCCAATCTTGAGCTCTGATGAACCTCTCATCAAACCCACCTGCTGAGGCAAGAGCTGACTTAACAAAAACTCCAAGATAGACCGTGTCGACATCGCCTGCAGCTCCACCTGTATGAAACTTTGAAGCCCCGACACCAAAAGAGCTTCGCATCGCGGTTGCAACCGCTTTTTCAAAGTGCGTCACACCTTCTGCGGCCATTACTCCACCCACATTTACCGCACCTGTCTCCTTAAGGGTCTGAACAGCAAGGGTTATGTAGTTTGTAGGAATCTCAGCATGGCCATCAACTCGCACAACGACTTCGCCCGTTGACTTGGCAAGAGCTAAGTTCAATCCAGCTGCTGTCTTTCCTGTTGGACTTTCCACTAGAACTATTCGGGAGTCCTGCAGTGCTAGCTGATTTGCGATCTTATTGGTGTGATCCTTTGAAGGCCCCAATGCAAGAATGACTTCGAACTTTCCGGAGTAATCCTGAGAAAGAATTGCTCGAATAGCTTCTGCCAGGTGAGCCTCTTCATTGAGCACAGGCAGGATCACACTAACTGCCGGTGAGGCAGATAACGCATCGCTGGATGTCGACATAACGAATACACCGTACCGTGCAAGTAGGCTTACGCCTGTGAAATCCACTCGCTCAATTCGGATAATTACCTCTCTATCTGTGGGAGTAGTTCTTATCGCCTCCATTTCATGGTTGGGGCTGGGGCGGGTTAGCGGTCAGATTTCGCGCATCGATGTTTTTGCCGGGATGAAGGATCGACCTGAGAAAGTATCTAAAGCCCTCAACTATCTTCTTGTAGGTTCAGATACTCGCGAGGGTTTAACTAAGGCACAGATAAAGCAGTTAAAGGTTGGAAGTACAGCCGTTGCTGCGGGTGGTCGCTCAGATACGATGCTACTGCTTCATATTAGTAAGTCTCGAGACCGCGCATATTTGATCTCACTCCCAAGGGACTCACTAGTGACAATTCCTGAACACCTTAGTAGTCGTGATAACAAGACAATGGTCGGTGCCGCTTCAGGAAAACTTAACTGGGCCTTTGCGTATGGTGGTGCTCCACTCTTGATTCGAACAATCGAAGGTGCGACTAATCTAAAGATAGATCACTATATTGAGATCAGTTTTGCTGGCTTTGCAGGTATGGTCGATGCACTTGGGGGTGTAGAGGTCTGCACCAAAGTAGATATTGATGATCCGAAGAGCCACTTAGTTTTACCAGCGGGGGTACATACCCTCGATGGAATTGAGGCGCTCAAGTATGTGCGTACTCGTGACTTTGATGGACGTGGCGACATTGGAAGAATGCAGCGTCAACAGCAGTTCCTTAGCTCTCTTCTGCGTAAAGCCACAAGCAGCGGTGTACTTTTAAATCCAATTAAGATGGTCAACTTTATTAATGCATCTCTTGCAAGCGTCAAGATGGATTCACAGCTAGAGTCAAATGACATTCTTACCCTTGGTAAGCAGTTACGAGGACTCTCATCTGGAAATGTTCGAACCCTGACTGTTCCTCTCTCCAACGCAAATGGAAACGTCGCAGGCGTTGGCTCTGTTGTCGTTTGGAGTCCGACATTAGCCACCGAGCTTTGGGATCGCTTGCGTGAAGATAAATCAATTCTTGATGTTGTCACTCCATCACCTTCGGCAAGCGAGACAGCGGCCCCAGAAGTAATCGATAAGTTCAAATCTCGTACAGCCGCCGAGAACCCATGCGGGGCAATCAAGTAACAAGGGCAGCTTTCACAATCCCTTTGCTTTAGACTCAATCTCATGGCGCTCAAACTCTCAGTTATTGGATGCGGCTATCTTGGGGCAACTCATGCCGCTGCTATGTCCTCGCTAGGTTTTGAGGTCGTGGGAATCGATACGGATCCACATAAAGTAGAGCTTCTTAACAAGGGTGAGCTTCCATTCTATGAACCCGGGTTAGACACTCTGCTCACACAAGAGATGAAAACTGGGCGTCTTAAATTTACAACTGATTACTCATCTGTCAGCGATGTCGATGTCCACTTTATCTGCGTTGGTACTCCTCAAAGCGTTGATGGATTGGCAGCAGACCTAACCTATGTCTATGCATCGGTTGAAGCCATCGCGCCGCACCTTAAAGAAGGCTCACTCGTTGTTGGAAAATCCACCGTTCCAGTCGGTACCGCCCAAGCGCTTAAAGACAAGCTAGCAATTACCGCACCACAATCTGATCTTGCCTGGAACCCAGAGTTTCTTAGGGAAGGATTTGCTGTTGAAGACACCCTTAAGCCAAATAGATTGGTAGTTGGAGTAACGAGCAATAGCGCTGAAAAGATATTACAAGAGGTTTACCAGAGTTTAATCGATGCTGGAACTCCCTGGGTCCGTGCAGATTTACCGACAGCTGAGTTGGTAAAGGTTGCAGCAAACTCTTTCTTAGCAACGAAGATTTCATTTATTAACGCTATGGCTGAGGTGTGTGAAGCTGCAGGAGCAGATGTAACGGTTTTAGCGAAAGCCATTGGATACGACCCACGTATTGGAAGCCGTTTCCTTCAAGCAGGAATTGGTTTTGGAGGAGGTTGTCTTCCCAAGGACATTCGTGCCTTTATGGCAAGAGCACAAGAGTTAGGTGCAGAACAGGCACTTGAATTCTTACGGGAGATTGACGCTATAAATCTACGCTCTCGACAACGAGTAATTGATGTAGTTCGTGCCGACCTCTCGGAAGACTTAACGCAGTACAAGCTAGCTATTCTCGGCGCAACCTTCAAACCAGATAGTGATGATGTGCGTGACTCTCCAGCGCTAGATATCGCTGCACAACTTCAAGCTGCGGGTGCGCACGTAGTCGTTCACGATCCAAAGGGAATTGAGCCCGCTAGAAAACGTTTTCCAAACTTGGATTACGCTGAAAAGATTACAGACTGCGTCAAGGGTGCTGATGCAATCCTGCACTTAACTGAGTGGAAGGAGTATCGCGATCTCGATCCCGCTGTCATTGGTCAGTTGGTAAAGTCGAAATTCATCATCGATGGAAGAAACGCTTTAGATCGAGATAGGTGGAGAAGCGCTGGTTGGCGCTTCCATGCATTGGGGCGCACCGATTAATACTCAGGAAGATATCGATACAGTCCTAGGAATGAAGGTTTGGGCGGTTGTCGGTTTGGGTAACAACCCTGAAAGACCTGCCTTTGGCGTTGCAAAACTCCTGCAAGACAAGGGCCACACAATCTTTCCTGTCTATCCCCGCGCTGAGACTGTTCATGGCCAGGTCGGTTACAAGAGTTTATCCGACATACCAACCCCGATTGATGTAGTTGATTGTTTCGTTAACTCCTCAAGAGTTGGTGAGGTTGTTGATCAGGCGATCGAAATCGGCGCTAAAGCTATCTGGCTACAGTTAGATGTTATCGATGAAGCCGCTATCGCGCGTGCACAAGCAGCTGGTCTTATTGCGATTATGGATAGATGTCCTGCGATTGAGTACCGGAAAAAAGGCTAGAACCCGGTCTTCTGATTTCGGCGAGAGATGAGGTTTGCGCCCTTTTCCTTTGCTTCAGCATTGATCTCTTTTAACTGTTCACTTACCTTGTCGGAGATCGCTTTGTCACTAACTCCTAGGATGCGCGCGGCAAGCAGGCCCGCATTCTTAGCGTTTCCAACGCCAACAGTTGCAACGGGAACCCCCGCAGGCATCTGCACAATTGAGAGAAGTGAGTCCATGCCATCTAAGTTCTTTAACGCCACCGGTACTCCAATGACTGGAAGTGGTGTTAAAGATGCCACCATGCCTGGAAGGTGCGCAGCGCCTCCAGCACCTGCGATAATTACCTTTACACCCTTTGCTTGAGCGTTTTGTGCGAACTCAACCATCTCAAGTGGCATTCGATGTGCCGATACAACTTCAGCGGTGTATGTAATTGAAAACAAATCTAAGATCTTTGCAGCCTCTTCCATAACTGGCCAGTCAGAGTCTGATCCCATGATGATCGCAACATCACTCATCGATTTCTCCACTCATGTAATCACGCGCGTGCTGCACGATCTCGGTTAATTCTAGAAGGTTTTCTCCAACTGCGTTGACATGTCCAATTTTGCGCCCGGGACGGACATCCTTCATGTACTGGTGGAACTTAAGCTGCGGATTACGGGCCATCAAGTGAAGGTATGGGCGATACATATCGCCTTTTTCTCCACCCAAGATATTTCCCATCACAGCAAAAGGCGCTGTCATTGATGTCTCGCCCAGAGGAAGATCCAAAATTGCGCGCAGGTGCTGCTCGAACTGGCTAGTCATAGCCCCCTCAATACTCCAATGCCCCGAGTTATGGGCTCGCATTGCAAGCTCATTTATAAACAACTCATCGCCTTTAACGAAAATTTCAACGGCCATTACGCCGATTAACCCCACCTCATCAGCTATCGCTAGTGCAAGTGCTTGAGCTTTGGATGCAACCTCATCGCTCAATGTAGGTGCAGGTGTAATCGTTAGTGTGCAAATACCATCTACTTGAACTGTTTGAGTTGGAGCCCATGTCGTTGCCTGACCATGAGGAGAGCGAGCAACCATAACCGCTATCTCGCTATCAAAGTCGATGAGCTCTTCAATTAACAAGGATGGATTGCTCCCTAAAATCTCCTTTAGCTGATCTTCGCTCTCAACCTTCCAAACACCGCGACCGTCGTAGCCACCTGAGATTTTCTTTGCAATGACTGGATATTGAGTTACAGCTGAGGAGTCGGTAATAACCTGGCTTCTTGGAGCTGGGTAGCCAGCAAGCCTCTTTCGCATCGCCGCCTTATCTTGAGAAAATTCAAATGCCGAAGATGGTGGATAAACCTGTACACCCTCAGCTTCTAAGCCACGAATCACAGAGAGTGGAACGAGCTCATGCTCAAATGTGACAACATCACACAACTTTGCAAACTCTTTAAGTGCAGCTAAATCCTTGTAATCACCAACTTTATGTTTGCAAACCTGTGCTCCAGAATCGAGTTCGGAGTCTGCGAAGAGAATTAAGTTAACGCCGAGAGATAAAGCTGGTGCGACGGTCATTCGAGCCAACTGACCCGCACCGATGATTCCGACGGTTGGAAATCTCTCTCTCACCTGCCTATCGTAGATGAATTACATCTCCGGCAGTAACTCGATCTCCGCTCTCAAGTAAAAGTGCTCCACTTGAATCTATATCGAGTGCTCGGCTTTCAATGATTTTGCCCTGCGGTAAATGTACTTGGACGAGTTTGCCAAGGGTCGAGCTCATGTCGCGGTATCGATCTACGAAGATTTCCCCAGAGTTCCATGATTGATACGCATGCTCAATCTCATCTAGAACCTTAACCAAGAGATTATTTCGATTAAGTTCGCTACTACCGGCAATCAACAGTGAGGTCGCATTCAGTACAGGAAGCTCGCTCGTTGTCATCTCAATATTCAAGCCCACTCCAACTACAACACCCAAACCCTGTACTTGGGCGATGATGCCTCCAACTTTCTTTTCTCCAATGAGTAAATCATTTGGCCACTTGAGCGAAACAGGCTCTGCCGATGTCACAACTGAGTTGAGTGCTCTAGCTACCGCCATACCGGTTAATAGGGGAAGAAATCCCCAATCACTTTTCTCCCGTTTTGCTTCAAAGTAGAGTGAGAAGAGAAGCGCAGTGGAATGTGGTGCAGAAAAATCTCTGTCCAATCTTCCACGGCCTGCGCTTTGAAACTCTGCAACGATGACATCACCGTTATGCGCCTTATCTGTTTGAACTTTTTGAATCAAATCATCTTGAGTTGATGTGGTGAGTTCGACCACGCTTACTCGCCAGTACTGCGAAAGTTTGCTCTCTATGAGCCGCTGATCAAGCGGTGCTCTTGGCGTATTTGTACCCACGACTAGTACCGTACGGGTATGAGTCCAGATCTGCATACAACTTCAGGAAAAATTGAAGATCTTCGCGAACGTGTCGAAGAGGCTATCCATGCAGGATCTGCCAGAGCAGTAGAAAAACAGCATGCTAAAGGAAAGCTAACGGCGCGAGAGAGAATTGACCTTCTTGTCGATGCCGATTCCTTCACGGAGATTGATGAGTTTGCTCGCCACCGATCCACTCAGTTCGGTATGGAGAAGAATCGTCCGTACGGCGATGGCGTTGTAATTGGAACTGCAACGGTAGATGGACGCCCAATCGCACTCTACTCACAGGACTTCACCGTTATGGGTGGAAGTTTGGGCGAGGTTCACGCAGATAAGATCGTAAAGATTGCCGAGTTTGCACTTAAGAGCGGTATCCCCCTTATTGGAATCAATGACTCAGGTGGAGCACGTATTCAGGAAGGCGTTGCCTCACTCAACGGTTATGGAAAAATCTTTAGGTTAAATACACGCTCATCAGGTGTGATTCCTCAGATCTCATTAATCCTTGGGCCTTGTGCAGGAGGATCTGCATACTCGCCAGCGCTTACAGATTTCACAGTGATGGTCAATGAAACCTCACATATGTTTATTACTGGTCCAGATGTCATCAAGACTGTTACCGGTGAAGATGTCGGGATGGAAGAGCTAGGTGGTGCTCTCACTCACAACACCCGCTCTGGCAACGCGCACTACTTAGCTGATAGCGAAGCTGATGCGATCGATTATGTGAAGGCTCTACTTTCTTATCTACCGTCTAACAACATGGATGGCTCTCCACATCTCCCGCCGACACAAGGATTAGAAGAGAGCGCACAAGATGCAGCTCTGGATGTACTAATCCCAGATAGTCCAAATCAACCGTATGACATGAAGGTCTTAATCCAAACCCTTGCAGATGAGGGTGAGTTTCTTGAAGTTCACGCACTTTACGCCCCAAACATCATCGTCGGTTTTGCTCGCATCGAGGGTGAGTCTGTTGGAATTATTGCGAATCAGCCATCGCAGCTAGCTGGAACACTCGACATAAACTCGAGCGAGAAAGCGGCTCGATTCCTCAGGTTCTGCGACGCCTTCAATATTCCAATTCTCACTCTTGTAGATGTTCCAGGTTTTCTCCCAGGTACTGAACAGGAGTGGAACGGCATTATTCGACGTGGCGCAAAGCTTCTTTACGCCTATGCCGAAGCATCGGTTCCCTTGGTTACCTTAATTACCCGGAAAGCTTATGGCGGTGCATTTATTGTGATGGGATCTAAGTACCTTGGAAGTGATATTAACTTCGCATGGCCAAGTGCAGAGATCGCAGTAATGGGGGCACAAGGAGCTGTGAACATCCTTTACAGAAAAGAGATCGCCGAAGCTAAGGACTCTGAAAAGGTGCGTGCTGAGTTAATCAAGGATTACAGCGAGACTCTGTCAAACCCTTACGCTGCAGCTGAACGTGGAACTATCGATACGGTTATCGAACCTCATCAATCACGCGCGTATATAACCAAAGCCTTTAGAACCCTTAAGACTAAGCGCGATACATTGCCAGCGCGCAAGCACGGAAATATTCCACTTTAATGAAGTTTACGATTACCCAAGGCAATCCAAGCGAAGAAGAGCTCCTTGCTCTCAAGAACGCAATTGCGCAACATAAATTACAGAGCCTGACACCGGTGATAAAGCGAAGCGTCTTTGGTCTGCCTCAACTTCGCCAACCACTTCCCCATCAAATAACCTTCGGCGCACGTAAGAGTTCTTAAGCGATGCCGACAATAGTTCTTGCTTCACAATCAACCTCACGATTGCGCCTTTTAGAAGGGGCTGGGCTTGCCCCTAAGGTTTTAGTCAGTAACGTGGATGAAGAAACAGAGTTTTTCAACGCAATGACTCCAGAAGATATGGTTGTAGCGCTTGCAATTGCAAAGGCGCATACCGTGCGAGAGTTGATTGATTACCCAGCGATAATTATTGGATGCGACTCAACCTTTGATGTTGATGGCGCCACTTTTGGAAAGCCAGGAACTCCAGAGATCGCTAAGGAGCGCGCCCTCAGGATTAGTGGAAGATCTGGATTACTCCACACAGGTCACTGCATTATTGATACGGCTCAGGGTAGGGAGATCGCTGATCGCGTAACCACAAAGGTGGTTTTTTCTCAAATGTCTGAAGTCGAAATCGATGATTACATTGCATCTGGTGAGCCGCTGCACGTAGCAGGTGGCTTTACGCTAGATGGATTTGGCTCTCCCTTTATTCCAGTAATCGAAGGTGACTATACAAATGTGGTCGGTATCTCTATGCCATTTCTTCGTAGCGCGATGTCACAGCTTGGTTACTCATGGCCTGAAGTGAAGGAGATGCGATGAAACGCGTTCTAATCGCTAATCGTGGCGAAATCGCAGTTCGTATCATCCGAGCCTGCAAGGACCATGGCATCGAAAGCGTTGCTGTCTACTCTGATGAGGACCGCGATGCAATTCATACGCAAAGTGCAGATTACGCTTACTCATTACATGGTTTAACCGCTGCGCAAACGTACTTGGATATATCAAAGATAATTTCTGTAGCAAAAGAGTCTGGGGCAGACGCAGTTCACCCGGGTTATGGGTTTCTCTCAGAGCGCGCTGACTTTGCGCAAGCCGTTATCGATGCTGGACTTATTTGGATCGGTCCGCCACCTGCTGCTATCAGTGCATTAGGTGACAAGGTCTCTGCTCGCAAAATAGCAGCAGCTGCCGGGGCACCCTTAGTTGCCGGTACAAAGGATCCAGTTAGTGGAGCAGATGAGGTAGTTGCATTTGCAAAAGAGCATGGGCTCCCAGTTGCGATTAAAGCTGCATTCGGTGGTGGGGGCCGCGGCTTAAAGGTTGCTCACACGATGGAGGAGATCCCTGAACTCTTTGCATCTGCAGTTCGCGAAGCTATCGCTGGCTTTGGCCGAGGCGAGTGCTTTGTCGAGCGTTACTTAGATAAGCCACGCCACGTGGAAACACAGGTTCTAGTTGATAAGCACGGCCATGCGGTTGTAGTCAGTACTCGAGACTGCTCACTTCAACGTCGCCATCAAAAGTTGGTTGAAGAAGCACCAGCTCCATTTTTAACACCTGAGCAGAATGAGGAGCTGTACCGCTCGAGCAAAGCCATTATGAAAGAGGCGGGTTACGTTGGCGCTGGAACTTGTGAGTTCCTAGTTGGCAACGATGGAACAATCTCATTCCTTGAAGTAAACACTCGCTTGCAGGTCGAACATCCAGTCTCTGAGGAGATTACCGGTATTGATTTAGTGCGCGAACAGTTTCGAATCGCGATGGGTGAATCTCTTGGATTTGATGACCCACAAATCCGTGGTCACTCTTTAGAGTTTAGAATCAATGGTGAGGATCCAGGCCGCTCATTCCTTCCAGCTCCAGGTCGCATTACCGAATGGAGGCTACCGGCCGGTCCAGGTGTACGCGTTGATGCCGGCTTTAAGAGCGGTGATACCGTCGGTGGAAACTTTGACTCACTGCTTGCAAAGTTAATTGTCACCGGAGCAACCCGCGAACAGGCGATAGAGCGTGCCCGTCGAGCACTGGCAGAGTTTGAAATAGGCGGATTGGCAACTGCGCTTCCATTTCATCGTGCGATATTGGAAGATCCTGCTTTTACAAAGAGCTTTAAGGTTTATACCAGCTACATTGAGAATGAGTTTAAAAATAGTATTCCAGCATTCGCACCAACCCCACCTCCGATAACAACCAAGGTGGCCGCCGAACATTTAATAGCTGAAGTAAATGGCAAACGTTTTGAGATCAAACTTCATACTCCAGAACCGGTTGTAAAGCGTCACAGAGCTAAGCAATCCTCAGCTGGTGGTGCAACCGGCGCCGGACTTACAAGTCCGATGCAGGGAACTGTGGTCAAGATCGCTGTTGAAGAGGGTTCTAGGGTTGAAGCTGGCGATCTAGTTATCGTTCTCGAAGCGATGAAGATGGAGCAGCCGTTAACTGCTCACAAGAGCGGTGTGATTAAAGGTTTAAACGCAAAGATTGGTGAAACTGTCTCAAGTGGAGCCCTGCTTTGTGAAATAGTTGAAGAGTAAGGGTTAAAGAACTAACCCTAAGTTTTTGTAGGTCTGCTCCAGAGTTTTATCTGCAACTGATGAAGCTTTCTGTGCCCCATCATGCAGAATCGTTAACAAGTAGGGTTCATCCTCAAGGAGCTCAAGAGCTTTAGAGCGAATTGGACGCAAATACTCAACCACTACTTCGGCAACTGATGTCTTGAAATCTCCGTAGCCTTTGCCATCAAACTCTAACTCAAGAGATTTAATGCTCTTGCCAGAGAGTGCGCTATGAATACTCAAGAGATTACTAATTCCTGGTTTTTCCTTCGCATCAAACTTCACTTCACGTCCGGCATCGGTTACTGCGCTCTTTATCTTCTTAAGGTTAGCCTCTGGAGTATCCATAATCTCAATAAGTCCTGCACCGGATCCGGCCGACTTACTCATCTTTGCCGTCGGATCTTGAATGTCAAAAATCTTCGCGCCCTCTTTGAGTATGTAGCCTTCAGGGATTACAAAGGTCTTTCCATACTTGCTGTTGAAGCGTTCAGCGATATCTCGTGTTAACTCGATATGTTGGCGTTGATCCTCTCCAACAGGAACAAGATTGGTTTGATATAGCAAAATATCTGCCGCCATCAACATTGGATATGTAAAAAGTCCAACGCGGGTTGTATCAGCGCCCGATTTTTGAGACTTATCTTTGAACTGCGTCATTCTGCTGGCTTCACCAAATCCGGTAAGACACTCCATCACCCAGCCAAGTTGATTGTGTGCTGGTACTTGAGACTGAACAAAGAGAGTCGCCTTTTCAGGGGAGATACCAAAGGCAAGTAGCTGTGCGGCCGAGGTTAGTGTGCGCTTGCGCATTAACTTTGGATCGGTTTCTACAGTCATGGCATGTAAATCGACGATGCAGTAATACGCATCGTGGCTATCTTGTAGCTCTACCCACTGTTTAACCGCACCTAAATAGTTTCCTAGGTGAAAGGAGTCACTAGTCGGTTGAATTCCGGAGAGGACTCGCTTCTGACTCATGGGTGTAATTCTCGCATGAATCAGTAGTTACGAGAGATTAATAACTGTCCAGCGCGTTTGCCTTCCATGGAAAGAACTGTAAATCGTGCGCCATTTATTCCTACAACGTCGTTGACTACAGGAATGCGACCCAAGAAGTGCATTACAAAGCCACTTGCCGTCTCGTACGGGCCATCTGGAATCTCAATCCCTGTCTTCTCCCGAAGGTCATCGATTGAGATGAGTCCATCAATTTCAAAGTCACCAGTGCGTGACTCTTGAGATACCTCGGAGTCATCGACATCGTACTCATCCTTAATATCTCCAATGAGGCATTCAACGAGATCTTCGAGAGTAACGATTCCATCGGTTCCGCCGTACTCATCCAAAACAATTGCTACATGCTGGCGCTGATTGCGCATCTCGGTTAAAGCAGGCAATACACCCTTAGTCCCAGGTAAGAACATAATATTTCTGACTAGTTCGGCAACCTTGCCACCTGTACTAACGAGGGAGGTATCAAGAAGATCTCGAACGTGAATGAATCCAATAACCTCATCGGTAGAACCGCGGACAACTGGATAGCGCGAGTGAGACTTATCAACGGCAAGAGCAATAGCTTTGCCGATGCTTAATGAAGCATCCATGAAATCAACTTCAGTACGAGGAACCATAATCTCGTGGACTAAACGCTCAGAGGCGTTAAAGACCTCTTCAACAATATCGCGCTCTTCATCAGTTAGAGCGGAGTGGCCAGAGACTAAATCAATGAGCTCTTCTTCAGACATCTGGCTTCTAGCCTCTTTTGGATCGATACCAAAGAGACGCACGACTATGTCGGTGGAGTGAGAGAGCAGCCAAATGATTGGCCGAAAAAGCCTTGCTACAACATCAATTGCTCCAGCACTTGCGAGTGCAATCTGTTCTGCACGATAGAGCGCAAGACGTTTTGGAACAAGCTCTCCGAATACAAGTGAGAAGTAAGCGATTATTAGGGTTACGCCAATTAGGGAGACGATATTTGCTGTGGAGTTTTCTAGACCTACCTCTTCCAGCTTCGGAATTATGTAACGGCCAAGTTTTTCAGCACCTAAAGCCGCTGAAAGGAATCCGCAAACCGTTACACCGACTTGTACAGCTGCAAGGAATCGATTGGGATTCTCAGTTAACTTAGCTAACTTTGCACCCCTTTTTCCGCGAAGTGCTAACTGTCTAACCTGTCCGTCACGAAGGGAGATAAGAGCAATCTCAGCTGCTACGAAGAATGAGGCTAAGAGAATTAGGCCTGCAACGGTGGCTAAGTTGCCGATAAGAGAGCTAATCGAGTCAGACTCCATGATGGGTAAGAGTCTACCGGCTGGCATTTGAGGATGGAAAGCCATAATCTACAGCCCTGGCCAACCGGCCAGAACCTTCATCCTCGGATCGTCGGGCACGTACCTGCCCGGATAAGGAAGTATCAGCATGGCATCAGTAACCTTTGAAAACGCAACACGGGTATACCCAGGGACCTCAGCGCCGGCAGTGGACAAGCTCAATCTCCAAATTAAAGATGGGGAGTTTCTCGTGCTTGTGGGCCCTTCCGGTTGCGGAAAGTCAACATCGCTTCGAATGTTGGCAGGACTTGAAGAAGTCGATGCAGGAAGAATTCTAATTGTTGATCGTGACGTTACAAACGTTGCGCCAAAAGATCGTGACATTGCTATGGTCTTCCAGTCATACGCGCTCTACCCACATATGACTGTTGCGGAAAATATGGGATTTGCATTAAAGATTGCAGGAACTCCCAAAGAAGAGCGCGATCGGCGAGTTAAAGAAGCTGCAAAGCTTCTCGACCTTGAGGAGTACTTAGATCGCAAGCCCAAGGCTCTGTCTGGCGGACAACGTCAGCGTGTTGCAATGGGGCGTGCAATTGTTCGTGAACCTCAAGTATTTCTCATGGATGAACCACTATCGAATCTCGATGCAAAGCTTCGCGTAGCAACCCGCACGCAGATCGCAGCGCTACAACGTCGTCTTGGAATTACCACTGTTTATGTCACACATGATCAGGTTGAAGCGATGACTATGGGAGATCGAGTTGCTGTTCTTAAGGATGGAATCCTTCAGCAGGTAGACACACCTCGAAACCTTTATGACAATCCAGCAAATGCATTTGTAGCTGGCTTTATTGGTTCACCAGCCATGAACCTGTTAAATGCACCAGTAAACGGTGGAAAGGCAATGCTTGGTGATCTTCAAATCGATATCCCAGGTAATCCAGGAACATCTATCATTGTAGGGATTCGCCCAGAAGGCTTTACCCCGTCATCGACCGGCTTCAAAGTTCAAGTCGAGGTGGTAGAAGAGCTTGGTGCGGATGCTTTTGTCTATGGAAAGCCGGCAGATTCTTCAGTGAAGTTTGCAAACGCAACGGATGAAGGCGCGCAAGTGATTATTCGCTGGGATCCAAAGAATCCACCGAAAGCTGGAGACATAGTCACAGTGACTGTTAACCCAACCGCCATACATCTCTTCAATGCAACAACTGGAGAGCGTGCATAGTTAAATTCACTCAATAAAGAACCCCGCCGAGAATTTCTCGGCGGGGTTCTTTATGAATACCTCTATGCCATAGCTTTCTTGTGGTTTTCATCTATTGAGTTAAGGAACTCCTGTGTTGTTTGATACGGAGCCTCTTTAGAGATTAGAAGTGCAAGATCCTTAGTCATCTTGCCCTGCTCGACGGTTTCGATACAAACTCGCTCAAGCGTTCCACAGAACTTTGCTAACTCTGGATTGTTATCAAGCTTCGCGCGGTGCGCAAGTCCCTGTGTCCAGGCAAAGATAGATGCGATTGGGTTTGTGGAGGTTGCCTTACCTGCTTGGTGATCACGGTAGTGTCGTGTCACTGTTCCATGAGCAGCTTCAGACTCGCAGATTTTTCCATCTGGTGTCATAAGTACTGAGGTCATCAATCCGAGTGAGCCGTAACCTTGTGCAACGGTGTCTGATTGAACATCGCCGTCATAGTTCTTACACGCCCAAACATAACCACCCTCCATGCGAAGTGACATAGCGACCATGTCATCGATGAGTCGGTGCTCATACCAAATGCCTGCAGCCTCGAACTGCGCCTTGAACTCAGCCTGATAGATATCTTCAAAGATGTCCTTGAAGCGACCGTCGTAAGCCTTCAGAATTGTGTTCTTTGTTGAAAGATAGACAGGAAACTTACGGAGTAATCCGTAGTTCAAAGATGCGCGCGCAAAGTCGCGGATTGAGTCATCAACGTTATACATCGCCATCGCAACACCTGAAGATTCGAAGTTGAATACCTCGGTATTAATTGGCGCTGAGCCATCTTCGGGAACAAAGGAGATAGTGAGCTTTCCAGGACCTGGAACCTTGAAATCAGTTGCACGGTACTGATCGCCAAATGCGTGACGACCGATAACGATCGGCTTTGTCCAATGTGGCACCAAGCGAGGAACGTTACTGATAATGATTGGCTCGCGGAAAATCACGCCACCAAGAATGTTGCGAATTGTTCCGTTAGGAGAC
>CAIMCU010000199.1 GCA_903839585.1 uncultured Actinomycetes bacterium
GCCTCCTTCGCCATCTTCTCAGCTAGAGCCTTAAGCTCCTTGCGGCGTCCGGCGCGGAATCCATCGATATCGAGCATGAGGCGGCTGCGGTCACCGGTCGCTGTCTGAACAGCTAGGCGGGTCAGCTCCTGAATCGCATCGAGGACCTCTCCATCCTTGCCGACGAGGTGGCTAAGTTTGCCGCCAACGATCGCAAGGGCTGCGCGGTCGTTCTCTACATCTATATCGATATCCCCATCAAGATCTGCGATATCTAGGAGCGCCTCGAGGTAGTCGGCGGCGATATCGCCCTCCTCCTCAAGCTTTGCGATCCCCTTAGGCGCCTTCTTCTCGGCAACGCCCTCTTCAACCTTTTCCTCTACTTTTTCTGCAACAGTCTCCGCTACAGCCGCTTTCTTTGCCATTCTGCTCTCCTTACGAGTGGATAATCCTAATTATGCGTTTTTGATACTAAATGTCCGTATTACTTCTTCTTCTTTTTCTTCTTTGGTTGTTTGCGTTGTCCAGCTATATCCGAAGGCTTCTCCGCCTCATCTGGCTGGTCAATAACTGTTCCATCTACAGGCCCCTTTGCCTTGTGGGCACGCTTTCTCTGAAGCTCCTCATAGGCAGGTGAACCTGGTGTTGGGTTTCTCTTGATGACGTAGTACTGCTGTCCCCATGTCCAAAAGTTTGTTGTCGACCAGTAGATCAATACACCGACTGGGAAGTTAACGCCAGAGATTGCAAAGATCAATGGGAATAAATACAACATGATTTTTTGCTGTTGCAACATCATGTTATTAGATGAGTCCATCTTTGGCATGCCCTTAACCATCAACTGACGTTGCGTTGTAAAGGTTGTTGCAGACATTACGAAAATCAAAACAACTGTAACGATCTTGACCGTTGAATCAGATGTTCCTAAGAAGCTCTCTGCAATCGATGCGCCAAAGAACTTGGCTTGAGCAATCGAGGTGAGGTACTCGCCCTTTAACAATCCGTGAGGGTTGTTCTTCGCGATTCCATTAAGCACTGTAAAGAGTGCAAAGAAGATCGGTGCCTGAGCAAGAATTGGGAAGCATGAAGCAAGTGGGTTTGTCTTGTGCTCTTTGTAGAGCTTCATCATCTCTTCAGACTGCTTCTGGCGATCATCTTTGTACTTTGTTTGAATCGCCTTCATGTGTGGCTGCAAAGCAGTTAATGCGCGCTGGCTCTTAATCTGCTTTACGAAGAGTGGGATCAAAACAATACGGATTAAAACAACAAGTCCCATAATCGATAGCGACCATGAAACTCCGCTGTCTTTTCCAAAGATTGGAGAGAGTACGTCGTAAAACCTAACCATGACCCCAGAGACGATGAAGTACAACGGATCTAAAATTGCTCCCATTTATAGCGCTCCCACTGGTTTATAGGCCTGATTAGCCTGCTTTAACTCCACATAATCAACGCCCCCGTGTGACCACGGATTGCAGCGCACCAGGCGCCAGGCCGACATCGCTATACCTTTTACGCCGTACTCCGAGATAGCGGTAGCTGCGTATGAAGAGCAGGATGGGTAGTACTTGCAACGAGGCGCAAAGGATGGAGAGATCCACTTTTGATAAAAGTGAATGAGACCAACCAATATCTTTCTCATTACTTAACCGCCATCTTTGCTGCTCGCTCTAAAAGCTTTTCAATCAACTTGTCTATCTCGAGGGAGATTGGTTGCCCGCTATCTTTCTTTGAAAGCGCACGCAAAACTAAAAGAGAACCCTGCGGAAGTTTTGAAATATTTGCCGCAACACTATGGCGTACCTTGCGAGCTAGGCTGTGACGAACAACAGAGCCACCAACGGTTTTATTGATGATCAAGCCGCACTTGGCGCTTACCGATTCGTTTACCGATGTTGTTGCAGGTGAGATGTAAAGGTATCCAACAAAGTTTTCACTTGTTACGCGTAAGCCGCTCTTAGTTGCTCGAGCGAAATCCTCGCTTGAGGTTAAACGTGCGTTTTTAGGCAGCACGGGAGTTTTGCTCGCCGGCTCTTTACTTACGCAGACAGACGGGTGCGGCCCTTAGCGCGACGTGCTGAAAGCACTGCGCGACCTGCACGGGTAGCCATGCGAGCACGGAAGCCGTGCTTCTTGGCACGACGACGTGTGTTTGGCTGGAAAGTGCGCTTTGTCATGGTGACTCCTTCAAGATCTTTAAGCTCAAGGGCCCTGTTTTGGACCTATTGAAAACTGCGATTCATAAGTGCTATTCATAAGTACAGGGGAAGCAAGGTGGGTAACGGTACGGGGGTGGGGTTGCGCCGGTCAAACCCGCTTGAGCGTGGAGCCCCTGTAAATTCTGTGGATAACCACTTGCTTTTCTAGCCCCTGACCCCTACTTTGACGCCCTATCCACAGGTATCCGTCGAATTTCGGTCTAGAAAAGGGTAAACCCCAACTTTAGACCACAGCCTGTGGATAAGTCTGTGGATACTCCTAGAAGGGTTCGAAATGGCTGTAACTGAGGTTGAACTGACCGCCCTATGGGATCGGGTCATCGAGCACGTCTCCCTCGGAGAGCCGCAGCACCGCGCCTTTCTCATGATGACCAAGCCCTTAGGGCTCATCCAGAGCGAGGGCGGCATCACCAACCTTCTCGTTGCGGCGCCAAACGCGTTCGCTAAGGATGTTCTCGAATCCCGTCTTCGCGTTGTCGTTAACGAGGTTCTCTCTCAGGAGCTCGGCGACAAAACAAATATCGCGGTCATGATCGATGAGAGCATCGAACTCGCAGATCTTCCTGCACCAACAATCTCAGTTGAGACAACACCTGCACGTCCAGGTACAGGTCGCGATGACGCCCCACAACAGGTGCGCAAAAACGATGAGCAATCTGCGTTAAATCCGCGCTATATCTTTGAAACATTTGTTATCGGTGCCTCAAACCGTTTTGCACACGCCGCCGCTGTTGCAGTTGCTGAAGCACCTGCTAAGGCTTACAACCCCTTGTTTATCTACGGCGAATCCGGTCTTGGTAAAACACACTTGCTGCACGCTATTGGTGCCTACGCAAAGGAGCTCTATGGCAGCGTACGCGTGCGTTACGTCTCCTCTGAAGAGTTCACAAACGACTTTATTAACTCTATCCGCGATGACAAAGCCTCTGCTTTTCAACGCCGCTACCGCGATCTAGATATTCTGCTTGTCGATGATATTCAATTCTTAGAGAACAAAGAGCGAACTCAGGAAGAGTTCTTCCATACCTTTAACACCTTATATAACGCTAATAAACAGATAGTTATTACCTCTGACCGATCCCCTAAACAGTTAACAACTCTTGAAGATCGTCTGCGCTCCCGATTTGAGTGGGGCCTTATGACAGATATTCAACCTCCCGAGTTAGAGACCCGTATTGCAATTCTGCGAAAGAAAGCTGTGCAGGATCGCCTTAACGCACCCGATGATGTTCTCGAATACATCGCCAGCAAGATCTCTACAAATATTCGCGAGCTAGAGGGTGCGTTAATTCGTGTAACAGCATTTGCTAGCTTGAACCGTCAGCCAGTAGATCTTGGATTAGCAGAGATTGTTCTTAAGGATTTAATCCCAAGCGGTGTAAGCGCCGAGATAACTGCGCCAACAATCATGGCCCAGACCGCGGCCTACTTCAGCCTTACTATCGACGACCTCTGTGGAACATCCCGCTCCCGCGCTTTGGTAAATGCGCGCCAGATTGCGATGTACCTGTGCCGCGAACTAACAGAGCTCTCACTTCCAAAGATTGGTCAGACATTCGGCGGCCGCGATCACACCACCGTGATGCACGCCGACCGAAAGATCCGCGAGCTAATGGCAGAGCGCCGATCTATCTACAACCAGGTCAATGAGTTAACGACAAGGATTAAGTCTCAAAGAAGTGTTTAGTTCGCTTTGTCCGATTTGAGGGGCTTTACCCCCACAATGTGGAGAAGGTGTGGATAACTGTGGTTAATCCCCTGGGATCTGTTGGTATCTATTAGCTTTAACCGCAAACAAGGCTAGGAAAGGGGTAGGTATGAAGCTTCTACAGTGTTTTACCCACAGCTTTAACCTACTTACCCACAGCTTTTCCCGCCCAAAACCCCCTTCTGAGCAGGGTTTTTACCTTTTATCCACAGATTTCCCCTCTGCCTATTACTACTACCTTTATATACAAGAAACCCATCCCCAAGCGAACCCCACACCTACCCAGGATGGTTTCAGGGGTAACGTGGCTGAGCTTTTCCTGTCAGACTTAAACCACACACAAAGTACACACGGGTGTGAAAAGACGAGATCGAGGGCTGCGGCGTGAAATTTACAGTGGAACAACAAGCGTTAACCGAAGGCGTTAACTGGGTGTCAAGAAGTCTGTCCACGCGCCCAATAAAGACTGAGCTTTTAGGAATCGTTATCGACGCGACCGGCGATGAGGTTTTACTCTCCGGATCAGATTTAGAAACATCAAGCAAAGCTAACTTTCACGCAGATATAACTGCTAAAGGAAAAGTTTTAGTACCCGGAAAGTTGTTAGCTGAGATATCTCGCTCGCTTCCAAATAAACCAATCACGATAACTTTAGATGGCTCTCGCGTGCTCGTTACATCTGGATCTGCAAAGTTCACACTTCCAACTCTCTCAATCGATGAGTACCCAAACCTTCCAGAGCTTCCTGAAACAACAGGTGTAGTTTCAAGCGATCTCTTTGCACAAGCCGTTGCACAGGTTTCAATCGCGGCAGGACGCGACGACTCACTTCCTACCCTAACAGGTGTGCACGTTGAAATCGTTGAAGACGTTGTCACATTAGCCGCGACAGATCGTTACCGTTTGGCAGTCCGCGAGTTTAACTGGAGCCCAACAGCGCCAGGTGTATCAACTACCGCGCTACTTCGCGCGCGCACTATTGCAGATGCGGCTAAATCTTTAACCGCATCTAAAAACGTCTCACTCTCATTTGCTCCAGCAACAAGCAATGATCGCCTTGCCGGTTTTGAAGGGGATGGAAAGTCGATGACATCACGTATGCTCGATGGAACATTTCCCCCATACCGCCACCTACTTCCACAAGAGGTAGTTACAACCGCGGTCATCGAGGTTGCTCCATTCCTAGACTCTGTAAGACGCGTTGCACTTGTTACAGATAAAACCGTTCCACTGCGTCTTGAGTTCACAGATGGCGCGGTCTCACTCGAAGCCGGTACCGGCGAAGAGGCGCAAGCAACCGAGTCAATCGAAATAAAGTTAAACGGAGAAGCAATCTCTATCGCCTTTAACCCAACCTTCTTAGCTGAGGGCTTACAAGCAGTAGGTACAGCCTTTGTGCAAATCTCATTCACCGGCTCTAACAAGCCAGCAATCTTGATGGGTAAGGCCGAGCGCGATAGCGCAGCGATCGAAAGTTATCGCTACCTATTAATGCCAATGCGTTACGCCTCTTAAAAAAGTTAAAGAGAGTTAAAGAAGCTTCCTATGCGCGTTACTAAGTTAGCGCTGACCAATTTTCGCTCCTATAAAAACTTAGAGCTTGAGTTCGCAGCAGGGCCCACAACCTTTATCGGCAACAACGGCGCCGGCAAGACAAATATCGCTGAAGCCCTTATTTATCTGAGCTTTCTCTCATCCCACCGGGTATCGCAGAACCAACCACTGTTATCGCTAGGTTCAGATCAGGCGATCATCCGAGCAGAGATAGAGCGAGACAACCGAACACTGCAGGTAGACCTTGAAATCAACGCCACCAAAGCTAACCGCGCACGCCTTAATCAAAACCCAACAAAGTCACAAAGAGAGATTCTCGGCGCGCTTCAAGTTATCTACTTTTCGCCGGAGGATTTAGATTTAGTACGAGGCGAGCCAACTCACCGCCGCGACTTCTTAGACAAGCTTTTAATTACACGATCTCCTCGATTAGCTGGTGTGATCTCAGATTATGAAAGAGTTGTAAGACAACGGAACACTCTCTTAAAAACCCGCGC
>CAIMCU010000200.1 GCA_903839585.1 uncultured Actinomycetes bacterium
CAATACGATCCACTTCTAAGCGATAGCACAAGATATGTAGAGCTTCTCAAGGGTGATGGTGTTGAGGTGAGTTACAAAGAGTTTGCCGGAATGAACCATGGATTTATTGCCAACCTTGCTATTACTCCAACTGCTACAGTGGCCATCGACTATTGCGCTGAAAGAATCAGAGAAACCCTTGGAGCTAATTAACTCAATATGACGCGTCGCAACTGGGCTCTATTTCTGCTTGTCGGTTTTCTATGGGGTATTCCTTATCTATTCATCAAAATCGCCGTAGATAAAGAGACCGGGTTCTCTCCGGCAACCGTAGTTTTTGGCCGAGTGTTAATCGGTGCAATTATTTTGATTCCGATAGCCCTTAGGGATCGATCAATCTTCGACTCAATCCGCGGAATCAAGTTCGTTGCTCTGTACGCACTTTTAGAGATGATTGGCCCTTGGATACTTATCGGAACCGCAGAACAATCTATTTCATCTGGATTAGCTGGCTTGTTGGTCGCCTCCGTTCCAATTTGGTCCACAATCATCTCCTCTTTCTACGGAGATAAGACCGTGTGGCACAAGACAAGACTCTTCGGAATGATGATCGGCTTTGTGGGTGTGTTTCTACTGGTTGGAATTGAAAGCATTACAGGATCATCTGACCCTGTTGCAATTGGAATGATCCTCCTCGCCTCTATTGGCTACGCCTGGGCTGTCATTATGATTACCAGAGCCCTTCCAAACGTATCTGGAATCGCGATTAACGGAGTCGCTATGGTGATTACCGGGATCTTCTATGCCCCCTTCGCAATTGTGCAGTGGCCAACGCACACAATCGCACCGCAGGCTATCGGTTCAGTACTTGCGCTTGGAGTGTTTTCAACCGGCTTTGCTTTCGCCGTCTTCTTTAAGGTCATGAAGGAGATCGGACCAACACGTGCATCTTTGGTCACATATCTCAACACAGCTTTTGCAGTCGTACTAGGTGTTCTTATCTTGAGCGAGCCGCTGACTATTGGAATTGTGGTTGGCTTACCGCTTGTACTAATTGGCTCATACTTCGCAGGACGCAAGAACCAGACTGTTTAGTTTTCGCCAAAACCCAAACGCTCAAGAAGCTTCGGATCGCGCTGCCACTCCTTAGATACCTTCACGTGAAGTCCAAGAAAAATCCTTGTGTTAAGTTCGCGCTCAATATCTTTACGGGCGCGCATACCAATGTCCTTAAGCCGCTCACCCTTGTGTCCCAAGATTATGCCTGTCTGTGAATCGCGCTCAACATGGAGCGTGGCATGGATATCGAAAAATGGACGAGAGCCCTTCTCTTCGCGCTCTGACATCTCATCAATGGTGACCATAATTGAGTGTGGAAGCTCTTCACGTGCATCCCGCAATGCAGCCTCTCGGATGAGTTCACAGATCAGCTGCTCAACCCGTTGATCGCTCTTCATATCTGTTGGATAAAAAGCTGGTCCAGTTGGGAGACTGCCTTCAATTAGCTGTGCAAGTAAGTCGATTTGATCGTGAATGGCAGCAGAGATTGGAACAATCTCATCCCATGCAAAACCCTTTGCAAGGGAGGAAACTCCAAGAAGACGATTGGCTAAACTCTTCTTTGCAACCAAATCGGTCTTAGTGACTAGTGCAAACTTCTTTGCTCGCGGATACTTAGCTAACTCAGCGGCAAGAAACTCATCCCCCGCCCCTGACTGCTCATCAGCTGGTAGACACATCATGATGACATCGACTGAATCAAGACTCTCGCCCACCACAGCGTTTAAACGCTGACCAAGCAAGGTCTTCGGTTTATGGATTCCTGGCGTATCAACTAAAACCGCTTGAAAGTTTTCACCGTTGATGATTCCACGGATGGCGTGACGTGTTGTGTTTGGATGCGGTGAAGTTATTGCGATCTTGCTACCTACAAGGGCGTTAATGAGAGTGGATTTTCCTGTATTTGGTCGGCCGACAATAGCCACAAAGCCAGATTTGAAATCACTCATAGGGCTCTATCCTCTCGCGCTTAGAGGGAAGATACAAACTCCACAGCATCTGCAACAGATGTGACTATCTCCGCCGCTCGTTCTCCAATTAATCGATGACAACCCTCTGAAGTTGGAGAGTTTATTGGACCAGGGATCGCCATTACAGGTCGCAGTAGCTCTGCTACATCGCGAGCGGTGCGCAGTGAACCAGATCTAAAGGCCGCTTCAACTACCAGAGTGGATTTTGAAAGTGCGGCAATTAATCGGTTGCGCGTTAGAAATCTAACTGGGATAGCACGCTCTCCCGGCATAACCTCACTGACTATCGCTCCATTTTCTGCAATCTCTGTAAAGAGCCGTGCGTTTCCAGCTGGATAGTTGATATCGATTCCAGCAGCAACCACTGCAATCGTCTCACCTTCAGCGATGAGCGCTCCTCTGTGTGCAGCGCTATCGATTCCGTAAGCTCCCCCACTAATGATGAGCCACTCTCGATCTACAAAGCCTGCTGCAAAATCTCCGGCGATTCGAACGCCGTATGGGGTTGGATTGCGAGTGCCAACGATTGCTAATGAACGTCGTGAAAGTAAGTGTGAATCTCCCTTGATTACTAATCCAATAGGTGGCGCAACTAATTCATTTAACGTCTGTGGCCAACTTTGATCGGCAGGGGTAAGAAAGCTTGAGCCTGTCTGCAAAATCTGATGGAGCAGCTGCTCTGGATTGGCTGCCCTGCACCTTGCAATAACCCTCTCGTGCTTAATTGGATCGTAAGCGCCTTCACAGACTCTCTGATAAACCTCGAGCGCGCCAAAATCGCTAATCTCAGAGCTCCAAAATGTGTGTCCGCCTTCAACACTTGCAAAGAGGGCAACCCTTGCCTGCAGTTCGGAGTTCATAACTCACCTCCTTCGCGGAGGGAGTACGCCGTTTGAACTTCAGTCAAAGTTGGAACGCTCTTACATGCAAGATCTGCCAAACTCCATGCAAGGCGAATCACTTTATGTAATCCGCGCGCAGTCAGCCTCTCCTTATCTAACTCATCATGGAGAAAGTTCATAGCCGATCTTTCAGGCTTATACGTAGTTCGTAGCGCCCGGCTTGGAATTTGAGAGTTTAAGGACCAGTTTTCATCTGCAAAACGATGCGCTGCGATTGCGCGTGCGTTGGTTACTCGTCTGCGGATTTCTGCACTCGTTTCGCCCACGACACTCTGTGCCATATCCACCCTGCCAACGGGTTCGACCTGTACCCGCATATCGATGCGATCCATGAGTGGCCCCGAGAGCTTTCCTAAGTACCTACGCACCTGCAGCGAGGTGCATGTGCAGTTTCTTCCCTTTCCAGTGAACTTGCCGCAAGGACATGGGTTAGCTGCAAGTACCAATAGAAACTCAGCGGGAAATGTAAGGCTGCCTACACTTCTAGCAATCGTTATTGTTCCTGATTCAAGGGGTTGTCTGAGTGAGTCGAGTACACCGACTCCACACTCTGGGGCTTCATCGATGAAGAGAACTCCGTTGTGTGCAAGTGAACATGCTCCTGGTTTAATCGCATGTGCTCCGCCTCCAACCATTGCCACACGTGATGCACTGTGATGCGGCGAGACAAATGGGGCGACAAGTGACATAGGAGAACGTTGCCCAAAGCTTCCGGCGATTGAGTGCACAGCGGTTACTTCAAGTGCTTGAGCAACTGTCAGTGGGGGAAGAATTGTTGGAATTCGCGATGCAATCATCGTCTTGCCTGCACCAGGTGGGCCTATAAGAAGTAGGTGATGCCCTCCACTTGCCGCAACCTCGGCAGCAAAACGTGCACGAGCCTGCCCCGCTACATCTGCAAAATCAGGCAGCACCTCATCTATCTCAACCTCTAAATCTAGACACTCCTCAACGCCTAACACCCCTGTTCGTAGAAATACAAAGAGCTGGTGAATATCTCTAAAGGAGAGAATCTCCATGCCCTCCATAAGCCTTGCCTCTGCAAGGTTTGCGTGCGGAACTATCGCCCGTGTGCATCCCGCCTTCTGTGCGGCGATCAAAGATGGAAGCACTCCCCTAATGGATCGAATGCCA
>CAIMCU010000201.1 GCA_903839585.1 uncultured Actinomycetes bacterium
AACCTCTTCATCGCGGACGCTGCCTCCTGGTTGAACTACTGCAGCAACCCCAGCTTTTATCAAGATCTCTAAGCCATCTGCAAAGGGAAAGAAAGCATCAGAGGCACAAACGCTTTCCTTGACTCGATCTCCTGCGCGATCAACAGCAAGCTTTGCTGAATCTACGCGGTTGACCTGACCCATTCCAATTCCAACCGCCGCACCATCTTTAGCGAGAAGAATCGCATTGCTTTTAACAGCACGAACACTTCTCCATGCAAACTCAAGGTCGCGCATAACATCCTCAGATACCGATGCTCCAGTTACTTGTTTCCATGATGCCGATGAGTCACCAGGCGCATCGATTAGATCCATCTGCTGCAATAGAACTCCCCCTGAAACAGGACGAAGTTCGATCGGATCGATACTCGTGCTTTCGCATGTAAGTATGCGAATCGATGGCTTTTGTTTCAAAATCTCTAAAGCTTGCGGCTCATAATCTGGGGCGATAATAACTTCGGTAAAGATCTGAGAAAGTGGAGTCGCCATAGCAACGGTTACTTTTCTGTTAGCAGCTACTACGCCACCAAAGGCAGAGACAGGGTCGCACAGGTGAGCCTTGGCATATGCATCTGCAATGTCTTTCCCGATTGCGATTCCGCAAGGGTTGGCATGTTTAATTATTGCCACGCAAGGCTGTTCGTGATCTAGAGCTGCACGCCACGCTGCATCGGCATCGGTGTAGTTATTAAAGGACATCTCTTTACCGTGCGACTGCTTAGCGTTAACAACCCCTGAGACTCCAGAGCGGTAGACAGCAGCGTTTTGATGTGGATTTTCACCGTATCGAAGCGAGCTTTGGCGGTGCCAAATCTGACCAAACCACTCTGGAAGTTGATTGGAAGTATTTGATCCAAGCCAGTTAGCGATTGTGAGATCGTATTGCGCTGTTGTTCGAAATACATCAAGTGCAAGCTCACGTCGCTCTTCAAGGGTAAATCCTCCCTTGGATATAGCTTCAAAGAGTTTGTCGTATTGAGAGGTTTGAGAGATCACAGCAACTGAGCCGTGATTCTTAGCGCCACCGCGAAGCATGGATGGTCCACCAATATCTATCTGTTCGATGCACTCTGCAAAATCTGCACCCGATGCGATTGTTGCGGCGAATGGGTAGAGATTTATCACCAGCAGATCAAAGGGTTCAATCTCCAACTCTTCGATGGCTTGTAGATGCTGAGGATTGTCTTGATCGGCGAGAATTCCGCCGTGAATCTTTGGGTGCAGACTTTTTACTCGCCCACCCATAATCTCTGGAAAACCCGTATAAGTACTGACCTCGGTCACAGAGATGCCAGCATCTTGAAGTGTTTTAGCTGTTGAACCGGTTGAGAGAATTTCAACACCAGCTTTACTTAACACCGCACCGAGTTCAAGGAGTCGATCCTTGTCGTAAACACTTACCAGCGCCCTACGTATGGGTTTGCGGTTAACCACGTGAGCCCTCCAAAGTTGGTAGTAGTTCGCGAAGCGTTTGAACGTATAGTCGTCTTTCGACAATCTTAATGCGCTCATGGAGTGAATCCTCTGAATCGGTGCTTTCTATTTCAACAGATTCTTGAGCGATGATCTCACCTGTATCGACGCCAGCATCGACCCAATGAATCGTTGTGCCCGTGGTGTTTACGCCAGCGGCTAAGGCGTCCCGTACTGCGTGGGCGCCTGGAAAGTTAGGCAAGAGAGCTGGATGGCTATTGATGATTCGAAACTCTGAAACTGTTTCGAAGGAAAGAAGCCGCATAAACCCGGCGCAAATGACTAAATCCGGATTGAGCATTCGCAGAAGTGCAAGGAGATCTAAATCCCAAGATTTACGATCCTTCTTCATCTCAACTATTTGTGTCGCAATATCTGCAGCCTTTGCGCGCTCCAAGACAAAGGCCTTTGGCTGATCACTGATGATGGCAAGAATTTGTACATCTAACTCTTTAGCGTTCTCAATGATTGCTTGAGCAAGTGAACCATTTCCAGATGCGAGTATTACAACCCGCTTCACTCCCGGCTCCTACTCAAAAGTGGAGGAAGGTAGAAGGTTGCAATCGCTCCGAGGAAGATCTGTGCATTAAGAAAGAGGGTCAGCTGCCATATAGATACGCCCACAGCGCCCATCGCTTCAGTGATGAGAGCGCCACTTCCTAAATAGGCAAGGATCGCTGTACCAACTGCGGTAATAAAAAGTGTTTGGAAAAGGGTTGTAGCTCCATTGGGAATTGACCAGAGAGCTATCAGAACTCCCACCATAATCGCCACAACTATGGCGATGAGTGCAAACTTAGAGGTTGATTCTGGAATGACTCCCAGCAATGGAAAGGCTGGAATCTGATCGATGTGACGAGAAAATGGGGAGATATGTGAGTTGCTTCCAACAGCAAAGCCTGCCCCTGAAAAGTAGGAGAGCACTGAGATTGCAATATTTGGTAGATAAAAGATATTGAGGAGAAAAAGCAGTACTCCACCAAACACACCTGGGGCTAAGACTGTCGTGAGTTTTTCTATAGTTGCATGATGAGTGAAGATAAGTATTGCCAAATAGATAAATGAGAGCCCTACTAATACAGCAAGTGCGCGTGAGGCGTAGAGAACGGGAGTGCTTAAACGTGCTCCATTGCCAGCTGTGAATGTTGCAAAGTAGGCGATGAGGAAGCTAAAGATCGGAGCCAAGTACCAAACAGGTTGCACTCCATCTGATTGAGCAAGAAAAGCAAGCACCGTAACGAAGAGGGTATAGACCAAGGAGTAAGTAACGCGCACCATAGCGATGGAGTGATAATCCATATGAAGTTTATAAAGAGCTTTTGAAAAGCCTGATCTCAGTGCAAGAAAGGGTAGAACAACAGCACCGAGGGGAAGATAAGAGAGAAAGCCTGCTGCTCCAGCTAAGTTAACGGTAAAGGGAATATGGTGTGCTCCAAGCCATAACCAGATAGCAGCACGTATTGGATCTGATGTATTTCCAGATGTACTGCCAGCTGTTGCCCAAGCAATCAATGAGATAAAAGCAAGAGGAAGTAGAAGTAGAGCTAAGACGCGAAGAATCTGTGTGAACGAGACCGAAAGGACGCGTTGCACCATCGAACTTACCCCTGAAGAATCGCGCGCAGTAACTGCGCAGTTTCGCTAGGAGTTTGTCCAACCTTTACACCTGCTGCTTCGAGAGCATCCTTTTTGGCTTGTGCAGTGCCTGAGGAGCCAGAGACTATTGCACCTGCATGTCCCATTGTCTTTCCTTCTGGCGCTGTAAACCCGGCAACGTAACCAACAACCGGCTTCTTTACATACTCTGCGATAAAGGCAGCGGCACGTTCTTCAGCATCTCCGCCGATTTCACCGATCATAACGATCGCCTTCGTCTCAGGATCATCTTGGAATGCGCGAAGGCAGTCGATGTGTGTTGTTCCAATTACTGGATCTCCACCGATTCCAACAGCTGTACTAAAACCAATATCTCGCAGTTCATACATCATTTGATACGTCAGAGTTCCAGACTTTGAAACTAATCCAATTGGCCCCGCCTTTGTAATATCTGCAGGAATAATTCCGATGTTGGACTTTCCCGGGCTAATAAGTCCTGGACAGTTAGGGCCAACGATTCGAGTTGTGCCCTTTGTCAGAGAGTAAGAGTAGAAGTGAGCAGAGTCGTGAACTGGGATACCTTCAGTAATAACGACAACAAGTGGCATCGCTGCATCTATCGCATCGATTACGGCAGCCTTTGCAAACTTAGGTGGAACAAATACGACCGATGCGTTTGCTCCTGTAGCCGCCATTGCCTCTGCAACGTTGTTAAACACCGGAAGTTGATGACCGTCGATATCAACGCTCTGGCCGCCCTTGCCGGGAGTAACTCCACCAACAATCTTGGTACCGGATGCGAGCATGCGACGAGTGTGCTTAGTTCCTTCAGAGCCTGTCATACCCTGAACGATTACCTTTGTCGATTCATTGAGAAAGATAGACATTACTTCGCCGCCAATTCTGCAGCACGTGATGCTGCTCCATCCATGGTTTCAGCCTGTTCAATAAGTGGGTGGTTGGCCTTGTTTAATATGGCGCGACCTTCTAGAACGTTGTTTCCATCAAGGCGAACAACGATCGGCTTTGTAGCCTTTGCGCCGAGGAGTTCAAGTGCTTGCACAATACCTGTTGCTACTGCATCACAGGCAGTGATTCCACCGAAGACATTAACAAAGACGCTCTTAACATCTGGGTCGCC
>CAIMCU010000202.1 GCA_903839585.1 uncultured Actinomycetes bacterium
AGAAGGTGTTCGCGTGCAAGGAACCGATAAGCATCGACACCAACAAGGGCTTCGACGCGGCGAACACCTGCACCGATGGATGATTCGCTAAGAAGTTTAACTACACCTAGTTGACCGGATCGAGTTACGTGAGTGCCTCCACAGAGCTCACGAGCCCAGTCACCCACGCTCACCACTCTGACCTCATCGCCGTACTTCTCTCCAAAGAGGGCCATTGCCCCTATCTTTTTTGCCTGCGCTTGCGTCATCGTTTGCGCCGTAACATCTAAATTCTCTAGAAGTAATGTATTTACCCGGGACTCAACCTCATCGAGTACACCCTCCGAGAGAGCTCCCGTTGACGGGAAATCAAATCTAAATCGACCAGGAGAGTTTTCAGAGCCAGCCTGTGTTGCTGTCTCGCCCAGGACTTCACGAAAAGCTTTATGAACCATGTGAGTTGCGGTATGTGCGCGGGAAATTGCATCACGCCTTTGTGTATCGATTGCGGCAAGTCCATTCTCCCCAACAGATACTGATCCCGAAACTACGCGACCTCGATGAACGGACAATCCTTTAACAGGTGATTGAACATCATCAATCTCAACAACGGCGCCGTTAGCCATAGTGATCTTTCCGCCATCGGCGAGCTGACCACCGCCCTCGGCATAAAAGGGTGTTCTATCGAGTACTAACTCAATCTCATCGCCCTGGGCAGCATCTGGAACACCAACGCCATCAACCAGAATTCCACTTACCTTAGACTCAGTATCGGTGTGTGTATACCCAACGAATGAGGTGGGCCCATGCGCATCGACAATCTTCTTGTACTCACTTAAATCTGTGTGGCCGCTCTTCTTCGCTTTGGCATCGGCCTTTGCGCGATCACGCTGCTCCTTCATCAGGCGCGTAAATCCAACCTCATCAACCTCTAATCCCTCTTCCCGAGCCATCTCTAAAGTTAAATCGAAGGGGAAGCCGTAGGTGTCATGAAGTTTAAATACCTCTTCACCAGGCAAAACACTGCTCTTCTTTGATTTAAGTGATGATGCTGCTAAATCGAAGATCGCAGTACCACTTTTGAGAGTTTGAAGAAACGACTCTTCCTCACTTACTGACACAGCAAGAACTCTCTTCTCATCCGCCTTTAACTCAGGGTACTGAGGACCCATTGCGCCAATAGCGGCCTTAGTTAGCTCAGACATAATTGAATCGTTTGTTCCCAAAAGTCGCATATTTCTAATCGTCCTTCGCATCATGCGACGTAAGACGTAACCACGACCTTCATTTCCTGGAGTGACGCCATCACCAATAAGCATCGCTGATGTACGAGCATGATCTGCGATAACTCGCAATGAGATATCTGACTTCTCTTCGCTTCCGTACTTAACGCCAGTGAGTTCCATGGCTTTCTTTAAGATCTGCATCGTCGTATCGATTTCGTAGATGTTTTCAACGCCCTGTAACAAGGCAGCTGTTCGTTCTAATCCAAGGCCTGTGTCAATGCTCTTTGCTGGTAGTTCACCAAGAATGGGGTATCCATCCTTGCCGCCACCAGCTCCGCGTTCATTCTGCATGAACACGAGATTCCAAATCTCTAAGTAACGGTTTTCATCTGCGATTGGTCCGCCTTCGCTACCGTAGGCAGGGCCTCGATCGTAGTAAATCTCAGAGCAAGGACCACCTGGGCCAGGTACTCCCATCGACCAGAAGTTATCGGCCATATCTCTACGCTGAATTCGACTCTTTGGAACACCAATTTGTTTATGCCAAATATCTGCAGCTTCATCATCATCTAAGTAGACAGTTACCCAGAGTTTTTCCTCCGGAAATCCATAACCTCCATCTGAGATTGGTTTAGTGAGTAACTCCCAAGCTAGAGCGATTGCACCCTCTTTGAAGTAATCACCAAATGAAAAGTTTCCGCACATTTGAAAGAATGAAGCGTGACGGGTCGTCTTTCCAACCTCGTCGATGTCTAGCGTGCGAACACATTTTTGTACCGAGGTTGCTCGCTTATATGGCGGGGTAACTTCACCAAGAAAAAAGGGTTTAAATGGAACCATTCCGGCGTTGACCAGCAGGAGGTTTGGATCATCTGCAATCAAAGATGCAGAAGGAACGACAGTATGGGTTAAGCCCTGTCTATTATCCTTTTCGAAGAAGCGCAGCCAGCGCGAACGGATCTCGGCGGATTCCACTAGATCGACTCACTCAGCCTAT
>CAIMCU010000203.1 GCA_903839585.1 uncultured Actinomycetes bacterium
CACACAAAGCTAAATCTTGAAAAACGGTGGCAATTCCATGTCCGATAGAATCTGCAGGCGTGTGTAGGTGAGCCTCTTCTCCGGCGATTGTAACCACACCAACATCTTGGGGGTGAACACCTGCAAGAATTTTTACAAGGGTTGATTTACCGGCGCCGTTATCACCAACGAGTGCGACGACTTCACCTGCTTTGATTTCGAGCTCCACGTCAGTTAAAGCCGCCACGGCACCAAAATTCTTAGATACATTTCTTAGGGACAGAACAGTTTCGCTCGATGCTGTCTTACTACTCATTCGCTTCACCTTTTTGCTAAATTTTAGATTCAATGTTTTGGGCCAGCAACCAATATATCTCGGTTGCTGGCCCAAACACTAGACCCTACCTAAGTGGGGCTTACTTGATTCCAAGCTTTGTACATCCTGCTGCATATACACCAGTACATACTTCAGAAGCCTTATAGAGCTTTGAAGTAAATAGTTCAGCCTTGATGTTCTTGGCTGTAACTACTGTCGGAGTAAACAGTTGTGACTTCGTTTTGTACAAAGTTCCTGTTGCCTTTGGAGTCTTACCGTTTAGGTATCCAACGGCAGCCTTAGCTGCAGCTTCTGCAACAATCTTAATTGGCTTTGAGATTGTGTTGTACTGATCTCCGGCAATTATGCGCTGAATCGCAGCAACTTCTGCATCGTTACCTGTAACCAATGGAAGCGGCTTAACTCCAGCAGCCTTAAGAGCTGCAATTGAGCCTCCACCAGTTCCGTCGTTAGCTGCAACTACGCCAACAATCTTTGAACCGAACTGTGTAATCTGACCAGCAACCCAGTCTTGTGCCTTTGCTGGATCCCATGAAGGTGTATCAAACTTTGCGAGTACTTTGTACTTGCTTCCGGCAACTCCTGCGAGCATGCCCTTCTTAATAAGCCCCGCAGCGTTGTCAGTTGGTGAACCACCTACTACAAGAATTCCGCCCTTTGCTTTCTTGGCATCGAGTCCTTTAACCAAAGATTGCGCAATAGCTTTACCGATATACTCATTATCAAATGAGATATAGAAGTCAGCAACTGCATCAATAATTGGACGATCGTATGTGATGACAATAACTTTTGCTGCCTGTGCTGTCTTCACAATTGAAGCCGCAGCTTTTGCATCAACAGCATCAAGAACAAGGACTTTTGCGCCTTGTGTGATTACTGCGTTTGCCTGTGTCTGCTGCTTTGCAGCATCTGAATCTGCATTCTGGTAGAGAACCTCACATGTCGAACAAAGCTTCTTTACGGCAGCTTTGAAGAATGGTGCGTCCTGAAGCTCATAACGGGTTGAGGCAAGGTCTGGCATTAAGAATGCGATCTTGCCGTCAACTGCTTGAGCTGGTGCTGCTGAAAGTGTCACTGCAACAAGCGCGAATGCGCTCACTGCTGTGAAGAACTTCTTTGACTTCTGCATAGCATCTCCTCGATATACGGGTTCTTAGGGAAACCCTTGGGTTAGGTACAACTCTTAAAACGTTACATCTCAAGGCCCCTCGTGCCTTGAGGTGGGAACGCTAATGTAAATCGCAAGATAAAAGTGAAAAAAATCAAATTAAATGTGGTTTATAACAAAATTGTTATAAACTTTTACCACCTGGCGGGGTCAAGCGTGGGCATAATTCTCATCCTGGGTTCAATCGTGTCGGTGGTTTACGCCAATTGTGTGGAGTTAAGAAATAGGGAGGCGTGACGATGTCTATGTCTGAACCAACGAGCTCCCGTGCCCTTCGCCAGCAATCCCTTCTGGAGCATGTTCTGAAAGCCGGCTCAGCTACCTCAGCTGAACTTGCCGAAGGTGCAGGTTGCTCCCTCATGACCATTCACCGCGACCTCGATGAACTCTCTGCTCGTGGATTGGTGCGTAAATTCCATGGTGGCGTATCCGCTCTTCCAACAAGCGTCTTTGAATCTAGCTCTGCTTTCCGCATGCAGCGTAGCAACCTTTCCAAAGAGAAGCTTGCGCGGGAGGCACTTAAGTTTATTGAACCTGGTATGTCCATAATGCTCGATGATTCTACGACGGTGCTCGCTCTTGCGCGTTTGCTAAGGGATTTTGGTCCAATCACGGTTATTACTAACTACCGCCCATCAATTGAGATTCTTTCTGAGAGCTCTGACGTGCGTTTGATCATTCTCGGCGGAACGTATTCGCGTACACACGATTCCTTCATTGGCATACCGAATATGACAGGAATCGAAAACTATGCAGTTGATGTGGTCTTTCTTTCAACATCTACGATGCATGCAGGTATCACATATCATCAAGAACATGATGTCGTACTGATGAAACGTGCAATGCTTCATGCAGGCAACCGTAAAATCCTATTATTGGATGAATCCAAGGTTGGAAAGACATCGCTCAACCGCTTTGTTTCTGTATCTGAGTTCACCGATGTTGTACTCACCGATGGAACACCTAGCGAAGTTATTTCACAACTTCGCGAATTAACTACAGTG
>CAIMCU010000204.1 GCA_903839585.1 uncultured Actinomycetes bacterium
AGATCTGTCATCTCTTTAAGAACTCGCTTTGTGGGAAGCATCGCTCCCCATCCCGGAACTTCACAGATACCCCAAGAGATAGGAGCCGATGCGATTCTTTCTAGAAATGTCTTGGTCATAGCCCGATCATATCCATCACGATAAGGTTCGTCACATGACTATGGAAGTTGGCGCAATGTTTAGACATGAACTTACCGGGAGTTTTTCAGAAGGATCGGATGCTAATCCAACTGTCGCGATGGTGGAGGCTTCATACCGAGCCAGTGGTCTGCATTTTCGATACGTCAACTGTGAGGTGCGCCCAGATCAACTTGGCGATGCTGTTGCAGGCGCACGTGCGATGAACTGGAAGGGCTTTAACTGTTCAATTCCACATAAGGTCGAAGTTATTAAGCACTTAGATGGCTTAGGAGAGTCTGCAGCGGTTATCGGTGCGGTTAACTGCGCTGTAAACCGTGATGGTAAGTTCATTGGGGAAAATACCGATGGCAAGGGATTTCTCATGTCATTTATGGAGGTTGCTGACCCAAAGGGCAAAGCCGTCGTCTTACTTGGAGCCGGTGGCGCTGCTCGTGCAATTGCTGTTGAGCTCGCATTAGCAGGAGCTTCTAAGTTTTATGTTGTTAACCGAGGTACTTCCCGTGGCGAAGAGTTAACAAAGCTGCTCAATGATAAAACAAATGCCAAGGCTGAGTTCGTGGAGTGGAGTAATACTTATGCGATTCCAACCGATGCAGAAGTTCTAATCAATGCAACATCAATGGGTATGGCTGGAGCGTCCGAACTTCAAGATATAGATTTCACAAGTATTCGCAAAGGAATGCTTGTTGCTGATGTCATCGTGAATCCACCTCATACTCCGTTTTTACAAAAAGCTGAGGAGCAAGGCGCTGTAACGTTGCAGGGACTTGGAATGGTTGTAAATCAAGCAGTTATCAGCATTAAGTACTGGACAGGCAAAGATGTAGACCCATCTGCGCTTAGAGACGAGTTGATTCGAGTCCTTTAGCTATGGGAGAATTTTCCAATGGCCAACGATGAAAGACTTACGCTCTCAATAGATTGCGGGGGTCTCTTTCTAAAGAGCTGTGTTCTTGATGAGTCGGGCACTATGCACTCCAAGCCAAATCGAATCGAAACCCCGTATCCCCTTTCTCCAGATAGATTCATGGATACGTTAGTTGAGATAAAGAACTCTCTTCCAGATACTTACCGTGCAACGGTAGGTATGCCAGGAATGATTCGTCATGGCGTTGTCGTTGCAACTCCGCATTACATAACTAAGGCTGGACCTCGAACAAAGATTGATCCAGAGCTGCAGGAACAGTGGCGCGGCTTTGATATGCAAAATGCATTAACTAAAAAATTGGGCGTACCAACACGTGTTCTAAACGACGCTGAGGTGCATGGTGCTGGCATCGTTTCAGGCTCTGGTTACGAGGTTGTTTTAACCTTAGGAACCGGTCTTGGCTTTGCAATCTTTTATGGTGGCTCACTCTCACCACACTTTGAGTTCTCACACGCTCCAGTACGACGAGCAACCACGTATGACACCTGGATCGGTGAACACGAGCGCCGCCGTCTTGGAAACGCTTTCTGGTCACGCAGAGTTCGTCAGATGATTGATGAGCTTCGACCAGTGTTTATGTGGGATCGCCTCTATATCGGTGGTGGCAATGCACGTTGTATTCGTCAGGCAGATTTAGATCGCATGGGCGATGAGGTCGTCATTGTTCCAAACGCAGCAGGAGTCGCCGGTGGTGTTCGTGCATGGCAGTTAGAGCAGTTTAAGTAAAGCTACTCAGCTAACTTAGCAAGCTCCGCTTTTGGAGGTCGACAGACAATTCCTATCGCATCTGTGACTGTGTAAGCGCCAGCAGCGTATGGAATAACAACGGCATCACCGCGTTCAATACTCATTGTCGGTGCATTCTCAAATGAAATACTGCCCGAACCTTCAAGTACGAGTAAGCAGCCAAACCCTTGTTCAACGGTGCCGTTTCCTGGAAGAAGATCAGCGCGGAAGTAGCCATCAGCCTTGAGTGGAAGCAATGATCGACGAGATCCTCCGGTGAGTACATTTCGCTGCACAAGTGAATCAAACTCTTGATCTCCTAGCGGAGTAAGGCGCAGCGCATCGGTTACGGTTTCAAAGCCCAGTCCAAGATGACCATCTTTAAAGCCATCCATCGCAAAGCCTTCCCACTCGAGCATTGCGGAAAGATCTGTTGGCTCTTGTAGTTCAAGTACGAAGATTCCTAAATCAATAGAGTGAGCAACACCTGCTGGAACAAGCACCGCATCTCCAACACTTACCGTTGAACGACGAAGTGATGCTAAGAAGGCTTCGGAGTCTTCAGCTTTAATAAGTTTGAGAATCTGCTCCTTACTTTTTTCCTCCTTAAATCCCAACCCAACACCCGAGCCTTCTGGTGCTTCGAGAATGATCCACGCCTCTGTTTTTCCATGATCTAAACCAAGGTGTTGCTTGGCAAAGGCTTTATTTGGATGGTAGTGAACAGGAAGACGTTGCTCCGGATCGAGTAACTTAATGAGCACCTCAGTACTTAATCCACAATCCCGAACATGATCTGCGCCGAGCCAACCGGCAGAGTCTTGCGCAATCGCATCCTTTAGGTAGGTACCATCGGAGAGTTTTGATAAACCTTGCTCTGTTGCTCCGAACCTTGTGGTCACAGATGCGATCCACTCTTCAGGGCGCATTGGTCCACCAGGTCCGTGACGCAGTGCTCCTATTCGAGTTCCCCCACGATAAAAGTGGTCGAACTGGTTGGAGGGAAGCTTTGATGGCAT
>CAIMCU010000205.1 GCA_903839585.1 uncultured Actinomycetes bacterium
CCCATGAGATCGGCTCTGCGATCGGTCTGCCCCGTTGGAACGTAATGAAAAGCAGCGGAGATCTTCGAGATATCGATGCCCTTTAGCTTCGCCCAAGCTAACCGATACATAGCTAACTGAACCTCCGCTGACTCACCCAACTGTTTAGAGCCAGTCTTCCAATCCACAACTTCGTATCCGCCATCCTTTTCATAAATCGCATCGATGCGACCGCGGATCAGGACACCGTTGATAACGCTTTCAAAAGGAACCTCCACCGCTACAGGAGATCTTTGCGCCCACTCGGAGTTCAACCATTTTGCCTTCAAATCCTCAAGCTTTGCATCATCTTCAAGTGGATCAAGAAAATCTAAATCATCATCGCTAAAGAGAGTGGCGGCGTTGAAATGGTGTTCAATCCACAGGTGAAATGCGGTTCCGCGCCTTGAGTACTCATCCTGTGTGCGCGGCATTGGTCTGCGAATATCTAGAGCAAGCGCCTCTTTATCTTGATGCAAACGAACTAATGTCGATGTGGAAACCCTTGGCGGCAGCGGCACGGTGAGATTCGAGCTCTTTAACTTTTTAGCTTCACTGAGAAGAGCGGATGCATCCTCAATCCACGAGTTAATCTCATCTATATCTGATGGCTTTAAGTCATGGGGTTTGGCTTGTGAGACCGCCTGCATAACCTGATCAAACTCTCTTCGTCGATCTCCTAAAGCATCATATGGCCACACCCCGGTACGTGGGTTTTCGAGGATTGGGTTTTCAGCATCATCATCGGGACGTGCAAACTCGCTCAAGATTTTTCCGTGAGCTTGTGCAGTGAGAAAAACAGTTTCAAAGATTGTTGAGGGCTCGCGCATCTTTGATCCATCACGCCACCACGAAGTAGTTGCTAAGAGGTGAGTCTTGGCCCGGGTAAATGCAACGTAGCCAAGACGTAGCTCTTCACGAAGCTTTGCACTATTGCACTCAGCACCATAGGCCTTAATAGCCTTTGACGCCTCTGAGTTCTTCGTAGCTGCACCGAGCGAGAAGTGTGGAAGCTCATCTCTATCTCCACGTAGTGGAAATGGAATATGTCGTTCATTGGTGATCCAGTTGTCTGGATCGGTCTTATTAATACCCGGGAAGGTACCTTCAGCTAATCCAGGAACTGCGACAACATCCCATTCAGCGCCCTTAGACATATGAACGGTAAGTATTTGTACAACATCGTTGCGCACATCTGGGGCGGCAGACTTCAATCCACCCTCTTCATCTGCTGTTATATCCAGCCACTGCAGGAACGCTCCAAGTGATCCCCCACTGCGTGCAAACTTTCCTGCCTCATCCATAAAGCGATCGAGGTGTCTGCGGCCCGAGCCGGTTCCATCCCGAAGTAAAACCTCGGTCTCTAAGTTTAAGTACCGTTCGATTTCGCTGATGAGATCGGTAATCGTTCCGCCAGCTCTTGAACGTAATCTGCGCAGATCTGCTGCAAAGTTTTTTAACCGATCAAAGCCCTCTTTAGAAAATGTTGAGCGATTAGCCTTTGCGATCTCATCGAGAGAGTCGATTAAGGAGCCTAGGAACTGATCATCTGCCTCAGCTTGATCTGGGTTTCCTTCGACGATCCTCTTAATAAAGCTCTTTCCGGCTTCACGACCGCCAACTGCACGGGAGCGAGAGTATGCACCAAGTGCGGCGATATCCTTAGGCCCAATGTTTAATCGAGGACCTGTTAAGTGACGCATTAAAGCCGCGCCTGCATCTGGATCACTAATAACCTTAAGAAGTGCCAGTACATCAGCTACCTCTGGAACGTGGATCAACCCACCGAGTCCGATAACCTCAACTGGAATACCAGCACTACGGAGCGCACTTTCAATCGGTGCAATCTGTGATCTCCTGCGAACCAATACTGCAAAGGATCTTGCTGGTGGATCCCATAGCTCCTTAAAGTAGCCAGCGATGGCAGCTGCTTCTGTATCTATAGTTTCGTAAACGCCACAGGCTAACTCGCCGGCACCTGCACCTGCACGCGCCGTTAGCGGAGGAACTTTGACTCCAGACTCTGAGCGAATAGTCGATGAAACCTTATTTGCTAATTCGAGGATGACTTCATCATTTCTAAAGGTTGTAAGTAGATCAAAATGTGATCGGCCTTGCTGTCCATCTGTTTTTGGAAAGTACTTTCCAAATGCGCTAATTGTTCCTGCCGATGCACCGCGCCATGTATAGATCGCTTGGCAAGGATCACCAACAGCCATCACCGGGTGACCATTACCAAAGAGCGAGGAGAGCATACGTACCTGTGACTGTGATGTGTCCTGATACTCATCAAGGAGAACGACTTTGTACTTACTGCGTTCGAGTTCGCTGACATCTGGAAAGTTAGTTGAAATATCTGCGGCTAAGGACATCTGATCATCAAAGGAGAGTTCGCCGTTTTGGTGTCGGCGATCGATGAACTCACGGACCATGGGTAGTAATCCCATGCGTTGATTGAGAGCTTTGACGACCCTTCGAACCTCATCGTTGAGTGCACCGCTCATCGGGGCTAACTCCTCAAGGAGTTTTGAGTCGATTCTTACAACATCCTCTGGCTCAATCTGATGCTCAAGGATCATCTTTGTTAATCCAAGTAAGTCTTCAACAACTGTATCGATAGCGCTTTCGTTGCGGTAACCAGGCTCACTCCAGTTGCGGACAATATCGTTAGCCATCTGCCACATTGCTGCATCACCTAGAGGTTGAATATCGGCATCGATACCAAAGCGGATTGAGTGCTCGCTAAGTAACTTGGCAGCGTAAGAGTGGTAGGTAGTCACAGATGTTTCGAGAGCTAACTTAGAGTCGATTAATCCAGCAGCGCGCAGTTGACGAAGCCTTGTTCGGATACGGACTGAGAGCTCTCCTGCAGCTTTGCGCGTAAATGTTAAGCCAAGGATTTCATCGGGTTTTACAAAACCATTTGCTACAAGATAGATCACACGTGCAGCCATGGTTTCAGTTTTTCCTGAACCTGCGCCAGCAATAACAACTGCGGGTTCAAGAGGGTTACTTTCAATCGAAATGATCATGGACTGCTCTTGCGTTGGTCGATAAACCTTTGCTCCAACCTTAGCTAGGGCATCAGCGATCTCGTTAGGTGAGTACTTCTCCTTCATGAGATCACCGTCCTTCCATTTATCTGGATAGGACACGATGCTTTCACTACGCATTTAGAACACATCTTGTTAATAGTCGCCGTAAAGGTTGCGGCACCCATACCGACCGCTATCTCTTCAATCTTGCTCTGGACCTCTAGCGGATCAATAACGGGCTGCTTACGCGTTGTAACGCTTACTGAGTCCTTCGCAAGATAGACAAGCTCTGCACCGCTGGAAGCAAAACCACCTAACTTTTCCTTAAAGCCATCGAGTACAACCGCTAATTGATAACAGGCAAGTTGAAGGTTGGTTTTTGCCTTTTCATTAGAGATCTCATTCTTGCCTGTCTTAAAGTCGATAACGTAAAAGGATCCCTCTGAATCTATCTCTATGCGGTCTACATTTCCACGGATAGTTGCACGGCCAACGTTGATTGAAAAGTCGAGTTCAGCTCCAATAACGGTGCGCTTTGAATCTTCATGGTATCTCGAGAAGCGCTCGAGCATTTTGATTGCTCGTGAAAGCGCAGTTGCACTAATCCAACCCTGGCTTTGATCTATAAGTGACCATGAGTCGCTGAGTTTTTCAACAAGCTCTTCATGTGAAATAGATGGGTTAGCTACCTTTATGCGAGCGAACTCGTGAATTGCTGATCCTAGAATTTGTGCGGAAGAGTCACCGTTTGTGCCACCACTTTTCTCAAGGAACCACTTAACTCCGCACTCTGTAAACATCTCAGCACCGCTCGGTGATACAGGAACTTGAGAGTCAAGCGGAATAACGTTTTCATCTGTGGAAAGTGGTGTTGCCCCGAGCCATGAGAGGGGATCAGCGCCATAAACACCCTCTGCGCTTAACTTTGAGAGAAGCTCTGCTGCGTTTTTTCCTTGATTTGAATCGGTTCCGTAGTTATGAATTTGGCGCCGAAGAGTTGCGATTAAGGATGAAGTAGTCAGCGGTCTTGGAGTTTCGGTAATGACCTGCGCCCCACCGGCTGCATCGGAGATCTCATCGAAGTAGTGGGATGGTTCATCATCTTCACGTGCGACGGCTGTAACGAGAACTCTTTCTCTTGCTCTCGTAAGTGCAACATGTAGCAGACGCCTTTCATCCTCAGCTAATGCACCGGCGGCAATCACATCTAGCTCTTTTCGCGCAAGGTCGCCATGTCTTTCTCGTTCAACAAGACGTTCGCTACCTAGAAGGGAGCTACGTTGCTTAAGGTTTGGCCATACACCTTCCTGCAATCCAGCTACGGCAACAAAGCTCCACTGGCGACCCTTGGCAGAGTGAACGGTAAGTATTTCAACAGTTTCGGGGCGAGCCCCTTGTGCAGTGATTAAGTCGCCTGCAATCGACTCATGGGAGATTTCATCAAAGAACTGGCTGGGTTTGGAGTAAGGAAATCTTTCAGAGAAACGAGCTGCAGTATCAAATAGTTGAATCATCGCATCGAGATCGCGATCTGCGTTTGCACCTCGATTACCTCCACGCAAAGCTGATTTACGCCAGGTTTGACTAAGAAGTTCGTTATCAGCACTTTGTGCGTTCTCCCAAATAACTGCAAGTACATCCTCGGCACGTGCACCCTGTTTGCGTGCAACAACGCGAGCTTTTCTTAACAAAGTATGGATGCGCTGCAATGAGGCTCCATCCTCGATTGGCGTATCGCCTTTATCGATTGCATCGAGAATCATCTGAGTACCCGAACGTTTATCTGTTTCTTCATCCCGTGTTGCAAGCAAAGATGTGCGCATTCGACGCATTGATATTGTGTCAGCGCCACCTAGCTCAGAGAGAAGTAACCTCTCGGCTGTATCTAAGTTAAGTTTGATCTCACCTGTTGCAACCTTGGCTAAGAGAATAAAAGGTGCAATCGCCGGGTTGTTTGCAAGAGTCTCTAACTCGCCAGCTACTGGGATCGAAACTTGAGCAAAAGCTCTTCGAAGCGCTGCTGCCTGTGTGCCTGATGAGCGCAAAAGCACAGCCATCTGTGAGTATGGAACACCCTCCATTAAGTGGGCTCGTTTGAAGTGATAAGCGATAAAGGCTGCTTCCTCTGATTGAGAGGTGAGTTTGGAGATCAGTAGGTTATTTGTGGTTTCGGTTTTGTATGCGCACTCGCGGTTACGGTTCTTATTAGTCAATTTGAATTGGGATGCAATCTCTTTTCCTAGATTAAAGATTGCAGGTGCACTGCGGTATGCAAGGTTAAGGTTTATCTCTAGAGCGCCATCGTTTAAGTATCGATCAACCTCAATACTCAAGCCATCTGGATCTGCTCCACGGAAGCGGCCCACTGCTGAATCGCTATCCACTGCAAGAAGAAGGTCGGGGCTAGAGATAAGCCGTAGAAGCTCTCGTTGAGCTGGATCACTTTCTTGGAACTCATCAACCATAATTGTTTTAAAGCGCCCTTGAAGTTGAGCTCGAAGGCTTTCATTGTTTCGAAGGTGAGCAATCGCAACGTTCATGAGTTCAGATGGATCGATGCGCATCTTTGAATCAGCTGCGCCCTCTTCACGCAGCGCCATTACCTCTTTGTACCGCTCCCAGAAATCGGCAGCGGCTGGCCATAGTTTTTCGCCAACGTTGACGCCCCGTTTGGCAAGCTCCTGCGGAGAGATTCCGCGTTCATTAGCTCGCATGATTAAGTCGCGAAGCTCGCGAATAAAACCACTGGTGAGTAATGGGTTTCCTTTTTTATCTTCGCCATCTTGAAGTTCGGCTGGCCACATGCGATATCCATCTTCAATATCGCCTTCGAGAAGATCTCTAATGAAGCGCTCTTGCTCGGGACCGGAGAGAAGAATTGGTTCGTGGTATCCATCTCCGGTCTTCATCTTCATAATCGAGTAAGCAAGTGAGTGAAAGGTTCGGGCAAGTGGTTCGTACATCGTTTGCGTTGTACGAAGTGCAATTGCATCTCGGAGTTCGGATGCGCGTTCGCGACCGTATGTAATTATCAGGATCGAGTCTGGATCCTGGCCCTGCTCAATGCGAGCCAGTGCGGCCTCAATCAAGACCGTAGTTTTGCCGGTGCCTGGGCCGCCGCTAATTACTAGGGGTCTGCCCCGATGGTCTACAGCGCTCTGTTGAGCCGCATCGAGTTGAGGGGCTGTGGCCGCTATCTGCTGCTTTATAAGTTCAATGGCCACGCACCAATTCAACCCTAACGAGCCGACAAAGCTCGGTTGGTTCTACTCTCCTCTCATGGCAAAAGTTGAGAAGGATCCCTTCCGCTGCAGCGAGTGTGGGTGGACTTCGCAGAAGTGGGTCGGTCGCTGTGGTGAATGCCAAGCGTGGGGCAGTGTTGAAGAGTTAGCTGCTCCTAAAAAGCTCTCGCTCGTGCCGGGTCGAGTCACTCATGCTGCAACCCCTATCGGAGATGTTGATCTTTCATCTGCACAAGCAAGAGCAACAGGTGTTAGTGAGTTAGATCGAGTACTCGGTGGTGGTTTAGTTCCAGGTGCAGCGATTCTTCTTGCAGGAGAACCAGGTGTTGGTAAATCAACACTCCTTCTTTCAGTTGCAGCGCAAACAGCGGCGAAGGGAATCTCTGCGCTCTACATTAGTGGTGAAGAGTCAGCATCACAGGTGCGTTTACGTGCAGAGCGCATTAACGCAGTTGACCCAAAACTCTTTCTTGCATCAGAGACAGATTTAAGCGCTGTCATCGCACATATCGATGCCGTTAAACCTGAGTTACTCATTATCGATAGCGTGCAAACAATTGGTAGTGCTGCAGCAGATGGTGCCCCTGGCGGTGTAACCCAGGTGCGTGAAGTTGCCGGCGCACTTATCCGAATCTGTAAAGATCGCGACATCACACTCTTATTGGTTGGCCATGTAACAAAGGATGGATCCATCGCTGGTCCTCGCCTGCTCGAACACATCGTCGATGTTGTTTTGCAGTTTGAGGGCGAGCGTCACTCCCGGCTTCGATTAATTCGCGCTATAAAGAATCGCTTCGGTGCCTCTGACGAGGTTGGCTGCTTTGACTTAAGTGATAGCGGAATTGAGAGTGTTCTCGATCCAACGGGGCTCTTCACATCACGTCATGCGGAGCCAGTACCAGGGACCTGTGTGACTGTCACCCTTGAAGGTCGCAGACCACTGCTAGCTGAGATTCAAGCGCTAGTAAGTGTGGGCCGCGAAAATGACTTCGGAAATGCACGCCGAGTTACAAGCGGTCTCGACTCAGCTAGAACCTCAATGACGTTAGCTGTTCTTGAACTCCGTGCAAATATTCGAATCGGTGGCCGTGATGTCTATGCAGCAACTGTCGGCGGAATGAAGATGTCTGAACCAGCGGCTGATTTGGCGCTTGCACTTGCCGTTGCATCGGCTGCAAAGGGTTTGGCGCTTCCTGCAGATCTTGTTGCAATTGGTGAGGTTGGTTTGGCTGGTGAGATTAGAAAGGTCAGCGGAGTCTCTCGTCGACTAGCCGAGGCGTATCGCCTTGGATTCAAACGTGCGCTTGTTCCACAGGGAAGTGAAACAAAGATTGATGGACTGGAGATCTTTGAGGTATCTAGACTCGATCAAGCTCTACAACGTGTCAAAATCACTGGTGAATGAGCCTTTACGAAAAAGAGATCACCAACTGGTTTAAGAAGAACCAACGTGATCTTCCATGGCGAAAAACCGATGTATGGGGCGTACTTGTAAGCGAAATAATGTTGCAACAAACTCCGGTGGCTCGAGTTCTTCCTGTTTACACCGAATGGATGAAGCGTTGGCCAACACCAAGAGATATGGCTAAAGCCAGTGGCGGAGATGTCATTACTGCGTGGGGACGTCTTGGTTATCCCCGTAGAGCGCTTCGATTGCTTGAGTGCGCAAAGGTAATCTCAAGCGATTACAACAACCGTATTCCAGAGACTGAGATGGAGCTTCGTAAACTTCCAGGCATCGGTGAGTACACAGCGGCTGCGATCGTGGCCTTTGCATTTAAAGAACGATCTCTAGTTTTGGATATAAACATTCGAAGGCTCTTTGCCCGTGCAATCGATGGTGTTGAAGTACCAACTTCCTCTATTAACAAATCAGAGCGCAAGGATCGAGCCGCTCTTATACCTACACGTAATCCACATCTTTGGGCTGCTGCGACGATGGAGCTTGGAGCTCTAATTTGTACAGCCGCAAAACCAAAGTGCGAACTCTGTCCCATCGCCAACCAGTGCAGATGGAGATCCTTGGATTATCCAAAGTCAGATGCCCCAAAGCGCACACAGTCATGGAATGGAACTGATCGACAGTGCAGAGGTATAATTGTTCAGGCTCTGCGTGAGAACAAAACGGTTTCAAAGAAGGAGCTATCAAAGCTATGGTCACTGCAACCTCAGTTTGAGAAGGCGCTTGTGAGCCTTGAAAAGGATGGCTTGATTACCTCGCCAAAGAAGAGTTACTACTCACTTCCTCACTAACCTATTTTTAATACTATTTTCAAAAGGGTTAGAGATTACGCGGTTGGTGCCTCTGCTAAATCCCCTGGTGAGTCTGGAGTGCTTGCTTTAGCGTTACCAGAGAAGGTGAACTTCGCATCTGCATCTTCGCCCTCAACATCTACAACGATGATTTCACCAGCGTTGAGCTCGCTAAAGAGAATTCGCTCAGAGAGCGCATCCTCAATCTCGCGCTGAATAACGCGGCGCAGTGGACGCGCTCCAAGTAGTGGGTCGTATCCACGTGCAGCAAGGAGATCCTTTGCAGCTTGTGTGAGTTCGATGCCCATGTCCTTTGCCTTCAAGCGCTCATCAAGGTTTGCGATCATCAAATCAACGATCTGAATAATCTGCTCCTTGTTGAGCTGGTGGAAGACGATGACATCATCGATACGGTTGAGGAACTCTGGGCGGAAGTGGTTCTTGAGCTCATCACTTACCTTGCCCTTCATCCGCTCATAATTTGTTAAATCATCACCGGTATTGGCAAAGCCAAGACCAAGGCTCTTGGAGATATCGCGAGTACCAAGGTTGGTTGTCATGATGATGATCGTGTTTTTAAAGTCAACGGTGCGACCTTGTGCATCTGTTAGGCGACCATCTTCGAGTACCTGCAACAGTGAGTTGAAGATATCTGGGTGCGCTTTTTCAATCTCATCAAAGAGCACAACAGAGAATGGACGTCGACGAACCTTTTCAGTGAGCTGTCCGCCCTCGTCGTATCCAACATACCCCGGAGGTGCACCGAAGAGACGTGAGGCTGTGTGGCGCTCTGAGTACTCAGACATATCA
>CAIMCU010000206.1 GCA_903839585.1 uncultured Actinomycetes bacterium
CACTTGCATACATTGTTCCGGCGCTTGTGCATGGCCGAAAAGTATTAGTTGCAACAGCAACACTTGCGCTGCAAAGACAGTTGGTAGAGCGCGATTTACCTGCGGTTGTTCCGGCCCTTGAAAAAGAGCTAAAGCGTGAGATTACATATGGAATCTATAAAGGCGTTGGTAACTACATCTGCTTACAGAAGATGAACAGTGAAGATGTTGACCCTGATGGCGAGCTACTAATTGAGTCCTCTTACTTAGAAAAGGATGCAAAGCGTCTGCATGCATGGGCCAAAACACCTGGTATTAGCGGTGATCGAGATGATGCACCTGAGGTAGATCGCAGAGTATGGGCAGCTAACTCACTCTCTGGCCGTGAGTGCGTCGGTGCTGATGTGTGCGCTTATGGCAGCCAGTGCTTTGCAGCAAAAGCTAAAGCAAAGGCGCAGTTGGCTGATGTCGTTGTCACAAACCACACCCTGCTTGCGATTGAAATCGTTGACTCTCATCCGATTTTGCCTGAGCGCGATGCGGTTATCTTGGATGAGGCTCATGAGTTTATGGATCGCACAACTCAGGCCGTTACCGAGGAGCTCACATCTGGTCGAGTTATTCGAGCCGCTGCGATGGCGCGCAAACATATGCCTGGAAAGTTAGCTGACACCTTTACTAAGGGCGCCGATGATTTTCACGATGCGATGGCGGATTACGGTGATCAGATACGTGGCGACTTTGCAGCCCAAGGTCGCCTAGAAGAGATTCCTATGTCACTTGAAGCACCTATTCGCAAGGTTAAAGAGGCGGCCCAGGCGATTGTGCAGAGTCTGCAGGCAGATGATGAGATTATCGATTCAGATTCGATTGCAGAGCGCGCACGTGTAAAGGGCGCGGTAAGTGAGATCAATACGACCTGTGGCAAGTTACTCAAGATGAGCGGCTCGCACGTCCTTTGGTATGAGCCAACCTTTTCAACTCTGCACTTAGCTCCACTATCTGTCAGCGATGTTTTACGACGTAACCTGCTGACACAAAATCCTGTCATTGCTACCTCTGCCACCTTAACCGTTGGAAACGGCTTTGATGCGATGGCAAAAAGCATTGGCTTTGTTGTCGGCAGTGATGCTGATGAGGAGATTGAGGATGGCGAGATAGATCCTGCCAATGTGCAGATGCTCGATGTTGGATCGCCCTTTGACTTTGCTAATCAAGGTGTTCTCTATCTTCCAAAGCACCTTCCTGAACCAGGGCGAGATGGTCCAAGTCCTGAGGCGTTAACAGAGCTTGGCGAGTTAATCGACGCCGCTGGTGGTCGCACCTTGGCGTTGTTTAGTTCATGGCGTGGGGTAGAGGCAGCTGATGCACATCTGCGCGATGTGCTGCGCGATCTTCCGATCACCATCATTACTCAAAAGCGTGGCGATGCTGTTGGTCCACTTGTTGAAAGATTTGCAAAGGATGAGAGTTCAATTCTGCTTGGCACGATGTCGCTGTGGCAGGGCGTCGATGTTCCTGGCAACTCCTGCATCTTGGTTGCTATCGATCGCATTCCATTTCCACGCCCTGATGAACCGGTCATGGCAGCGCGTGCATCGCAGGCTGATGCAGCCGGTGGGAGTGGATTCATGCAGGTCTCACTGCCTCGAGCAGCGCTGCTTCTTGCACAGGGAACAGGGCGTTTAATTAGAAGTATCGATGATCGAGGCGTTGTTGCGATCTTAGATTCACGTATTGTCACTAAGCGGTATGGAAGCGTTTTGCTTAACTCGATGCCACCGCTATGGCGGACATCGGATGCATCTGTTGTGAAGGATTCTTTGCGCAGGCTGAGTGAGGGTAAAAAGAGCTAAGGAAGGTAGGAAGTTAGGATTTCTTTTACCTGCAGCCAGGTGTTTTCAAAGCTTGGATGAAGCGGCAAACGGGTGACATCCTCTAACTCAACCCACTTCACCTCGTGTGACTCATCATTAATCTCATGCGCAACGAGATCATCTGCAGCGCGAGCAATGACTGTGTTGTAGGACCAGTTACCGTGGTCATCGAGGAAGGTTTCAAGGGGCTCAACTAAGGCAGGTTCAATACCTATCTCTTCAACGGCTTCACGGAGTGCGCCTTCGATGATGCTTTCATGTGAGTCGCGAGCACCACCTGGAATTCCCCATGTATCTCCGTTGTGAACCCAAGGCGCTCGATGTTGTAGAAGTATTGAAGAACCGCGGATAAGAAGGATTCCAGCTGCACCGTGTACGCCCCAGTGTTTATTGCCGCAGTCGCACTCGATCCAACCATCTCCATCGCGCGCGCTCATGAACCTAGAGTGTCACATCTATCCACAGTTATCTCGGCGGCGGCTTTCTGTGTGGGCGAGAGCACCTACCTTGCCGCACATGCACCCTAGAAGATCCTTCCCATTACTTTCCCTTCTACTTCTTATCTCTACCGCGCCTTACCTAACCGCAGCCAACGCGGCAACTGATTGCTCCAAGGTTGCCTGCGTTGATGTGCGTACTGAAAACGGTCGCATCGTAATCGAAGCAAAGAAGGGATCGGGTGCAGTATCTGCCACAAAGAAAGCTACGCCGCCTACTCCAAAGGTAAGTACGCCAAAGCCGGCTGTTACAAAACCACCGGTTCCAAAACCGGCGGTAAAGAAACCCGCTACTAAGAAAGCCGCACCTAAGAAACCAGCTACGAAAAAACCAGTTGCAAAGAAAACGGTTTCTACAAAGCCGCCAACATCGCTGGGGGATAAGTTAATTGAGATGGTGCCAACAGCTGGCATCTCCTACCAACCTGAGTATCAACCACTTATTCATGTTCCGGTCTACTTCTGGTGTGACCTGCCTGATGTTTTTACCAAGAAGGTAAAGATCATCGGCGAGACGATCGATGTTGTGATGAGACCTGGATTTGCCTGGTCCTTTGGTGATGGCAGCTTTAAATCAACAACAGATCCTGGCACCTCATACCCAGATGGACAGATAACCCACACCTATTCGCAGCCAGGCACATACATCGTCACATTAATTACTAGCTGGAACGGAACCTTCAAACATAGCGGCGTTGAAAGAAGTATCACTGGAGATATCAAGCGAACCTCACTTGTCACGATCAAGGTTGTTTCAGCTCCGAGCAGATTTACCAGATAAATAGAAATAGATAAGTTACTAGAGAAAGAGAGATGGCATGACAACAATCTCCGCGCTACTTCTTGCACAGAGCAATGATTGGCAGGATGCTGTAAAGGCTTTTTGGGTTGATCCAGAGGGCGAGGCGCTTAACTCGATGCAACAAGATGGTGCAACCGCCGTTATTGATTTAGCAACGCAGTTCTGTGAGGGCAGTGGCACACACAACCGCGAACTCATCGCCAGAGTTCTTGGACGTTTATCTGATATCCAGGTACGTGACTTTGCCCTTGGCAGCCACGATGCAGAGAGCGCGGATCACTACTGGCTGATGTGGGGCCACCTCATCCGACTTGCACCAGCTGGTTTTGTCGCACCGGTTGCATGCTTAGTGGCCGCTCTGGCTTACGAGCGCGGTGATACCGAGACCGCCTTTGCCGCCCTTGATCGAGCCCTCGATGATGATCCCAAGTATGCGCTGGCTACCCTCTTGCGCAGAGTCTTTCGGGCAGGTTGGCCTATCGAATCCTTTGCTGCGATGCGCAAGGAGCTCCATCCAAAAGTTTGCCAGGGCATATTTCTCAGTTAGAGTTTGCACTAGGTCACGAGTCCTATTACATAAAGCCCCGGCTTAATAGGCGGCAACCCTCCACCGCGGTGGGGTGCTCCGGGTGACGACCAGGCCAAGTAATTGGCAAGTGCGTGAAGGATTTATCTATGAGCAAATCTATTTCAACAGATGTAACTGGTGCATGGCTTGAGAGCCACGATCCTGGCGAGCGTAAGTTCATCAAGATTGGATCACTGGTTCTTGAAAACGGCGAGACGCTGCCCGATGTGACAATCGCATATCAGTCATGGGGAGTTCTCAACAAAGATAAATCAAATGCGATTTTAATCAACCATGCGATGACGGGATGGTCTGATGTTCCGGGTTGGTGGCCAAATATGGTTGGCCCAGGTCTGCCCTTTGATACAGATAAGTACTTCATCATCTGCCCAAATGTTATTGGTGGCTGTCAGGGATCAACTGGTCCATCGAGTATTTCACCCGATGGTAAGCGTTACGGATCGCGCTTTCCTGAGGTAAATATCCGTGACATGGTTGCAGCAGAGCTCGCTTTCTCTGATGCTCTCGGAGTTGAAAAGTATGTATTAGCTGTTGGACCATCC
>CAIMCU010000207.1 GCA_903839585.1 uncultured Actinomycetes bacterium
CAAACTCAGATGAGTACAAAGGTCTTCATATCTGGTGGAGCGATGAAAGGTATGTCGAGGCAAAGAGCGCTGAGAGAAACGCCTTCCCGCTGCACGGCATGCTAACCAATCACAATATTTTGGTGCATGAGATTTTGGCATCTGATGTTGCCTCCAATGCAAAGGAAGCGTTAGAGGATTACAGATTGGCTCTTGAAGATATCAAGCTTGATTTAGTACTTCTTGGTGTTGGACCAGATGGTCACGTTGCATCGCTATTTCCGGGTAGGGCCAATCTCGATGATGTGAGCTCAGTATTTCTCATTGAAGACTCACCTAAACCTCCACCTGTGCGAATCTCCTTCACGATGGCGTTGATAAATAGCGCCGATCAAGTCTGGATAGTGGCTGCAGGTGAAGGAAAGGCCGATGCTGTAACAAAGATCGTTGAAGGAGATCTCTCGATTCCTGCTAGTTACGTGCGTGCTAACCGTCATACGCGCCTTATCGTCGATACAGAAGCCTTTTTCGCCCAGTAGAATGCGCATATGAGCCAAGCGCCTAATTTCGCAATGATCGGCCTTGGCCGAATGGGCGCCAATATTGTTCGTAGAGTTTCACAGGCTGGAATCAACTCCGTCGTTTACGACCTTAACTCCGAGGCTGTAGCAGCTCTTGGTAAAGAGGGTGCGGTAACAGCTACCGATATGGCCGATCTTGCTGCAAAGCTTGCAACCCCACGCACAGTATGGGTAATGGTTCCTGCGCAGGTTACCGATTCAACTATCGCCGAACTTTCTAACCACCTTACAGCCGGTGACACGATCATCGATGGTGGTAACAGCTACTACAAAAATGATTTAGTAAACGCAGAACTCTTAAAGGCTAAAGGAATCAACTTTGTCGATGTCGGAACATCTGGCGGTGTTTACGGATTAGAGCGTGGATTCAGCCTGATGATTGGTGGAGATAAGAAGGTTGTTGACTCCCTCGAACCGATCTTTAAAGCGCTTGCTCCGGGGGTTGAGGCAGCAGAGCGCACACCGGGTCGCAGCGGTGCACCAACACAAGCTGAGTTTGGATATCTGCACTGCGGACCGGTTGGTTCAGGGCACTTTGTGAAGATGATTCACAATGGAATTGAGTACGGAATGATGGCAGCCTTTGCAGAGGGCTTAGCGATCTTCGAAGCAGCCGATGAGATGACCCCGGCTTATGATTTAAATATCCCCGAAATTACCGAAGTCTGGCGCCGTGGAAGCGTTGTTGCTTCTTGGCTACTAGATTTAACGGCACAGGCGCTGCATGAATCATCAGAGTTAGCAGAGTACTCATCAGAGGTTAGCGATAGCGGTGAGGGACGCTGGACAGTTCAAGCTGCTATTGAGGCTGGCGTTCCTGCACATGTTCTAAGTGCATCCTTGTACGCCAGGTTCGCATCACGCAACAATGATGAGTTTGCTAACCGGGTCCTAAGTGCGATGCGTTATAAGTTTGGTGGACATAATGAGAAGCCCTCGCCAAAGAACCCTCAAGGCAAGTAATGAAAGCTGATGCACTCGTTCTCTTTGGGGCAACCGGGGATTTAGCTAAGAAAAAACTCTTTCCAGCACTCTATGACC
>CAIMCU010000208.1 GCA_903839585.1 uncultured Actinomycetes bacterium
CGTGTTCCTGATGCAACAACGTTGACTGCAGGGAAGATGCGCTTATCGGCCATTCTGCGATCGAGGATGAGCTCCATATTTCCTGTGCCCTTGAACTCTTCGAAGATCACTTCATCCAGACGAGATCCGGTATCATCGAGCGCAGTTGCAAGAATGGTCAGTGACCCACCATCTTCAATATTACGAGCTGCACCAAAGAACTTCTTAGGTGGATAAAGCGCTGCTGAATCAACACCACCAGAGAGAATTCGACCTGATGCTGGTGCTGCGATGTTGTATGCGCGACCAAGACGTGTGATTGAGTCGAGGAGAACAACTACATCGTGGCCAAGCTCTACAAGGCGCTTTGCGCGCTCGATGGCTAGCTCTGCAATTGTTGTGTGATCATCTGCAGGGCGATCAAATGTTGAGGCGATAACTTCGCCCTTAACTGATCGCTGCATATCTGTAACTTCTTCAGGACGCTCATCTACTAGAACAACCATTAAGTGACACTCTGGATTGTTAGTTGTGATTGCGTTGGCGATTGACTGCAAGACCATTGTTTTACCAGCCTTTGGTGGCGAAACAATAAGTCCGCGCTGGCCCTTACCAATTGGTGCAATAAGGTCGATAACACGAGTTGTAAGAATGTTTGGCTCAGTTTCAAGACGAAGACGCTCTTGAGGATAGAGAGGAACAAGCTTGCTGAACTCAACACGGCCCTTAGCCTCTTCGTAAGGAACACCGTTAACTGTTTCAAGAGTAATGAGTGGGTTGTACTTCTGGCGTTGTTCGCCTTCACGTGCCTGGCGAACCTGACCCGTTACAACATCTCCCTTACGCAATCCGTACTTACGGACCTGCTGCTGTGAGACGTAAACATCGTTAGGGCTTGGTAGGTATCCACCTGTGCGGATAAAGGAGAAGTTTTCCATGATGTCTACAAGGCCACCCACTGGTACCAAAACATCATCCTCTGAAATTACTGGCTCGCGCTCTTCGCGAGGTGCACGATCTCGGTTGCGGTCACGTCCACGGTTGCGGTCACGTCCACGGTTGCGGTCACGTCCACCACGGAATTCGCGGTTGTCGGAGTCGTTGCCACCGGAGTTATTGTTTGAGTCATTATTTGAGTCATTGTCATCATCATCGCCCTCATTAGAAGGTGCGCTCTGATCGCGGTTAGAACTCTTCTTGGCATTACGTGCTTCGCGGCGTGCTTCGCGTTCAGCCTTAGCTGCCTCGCGGTTTGATGCCTGTAAATCTGCAATCGCTGTTACAAGAGCGTCCTTCTTTAACTTTGCAGCGCCATCGATGCCGAGTTGGGAGGCCACTTCCTTAAGTTTCGGAAGGGTCATCGCTGTTAGCTCTGGACTACTTGAGCGAACTGGTTCTTTTTCAGTCATGTGCTTCTTTTCATTTGGGGCTACGCACTCACGAATTACTCGCAAAGGCGAAGAGCCTGTGGTTTTTTCTGGATTATCTCGGCCGACTTACGCCGTAACTTCCGGCTGGCTAGATAGGGAAAGCGTAGCAGTTAGATAAGTGTGGCGCCAAACGGCGAAATCTCGAGGGGTTTAGCCTCAAACTTAGAGCCCGCAGCACGTATTAACTCTGCAGCATCTGCATCATTTCCAGCATGTAGAGCTAGAACCGTTGGTCCTGCCCCAGAGATAAAGGCTGCAACTCCAGCTGCTCGCAGTTTAGTCATTAACTCAAATGAGGCTGGCATCGCTTCCTTTCGGTAGCTCTGATGCAAGAAATCCTCAGTCGCTCGGTACAAAAGATCTGGACGTAGTGTCAAAGCGTGTACTAGTAACGCCGCATTCGCTGAGTTACGTGCAGCATCCTTGTGCGGAATGCTCTCGGGCAGCATCTTCCTTGCTTTGGTAGTTGCAACTGCAGAGTTTGGGATAAACGCAATCGCGCGAACACGAGGATCGACAGCTAAAGAGATGGATTGCGCAACCTCTTTACCGTGACGATCCTCCTGCCATGCAACTACTGCTCCACCGAAAAGTGCAGCTGCAACGTTGTCAGGATGGCCCTCCATCTCGGTGGCCAAGTTAAGAAGTACTTCATCACTCATTTTGTCGCTGCCTGTAAGTACTAATGCACGTGCAAGAACTAATCCCCCAATAATTGCACTGGCAGATGAGCCAAGCCCACGCCCATGAGGAATAACGTTAAGCGCACGCACTGCAACGCCTTTAGGTTTTCCACCTAAAAAGTCAAAGCCTTTATACATCGCCTTCACCAAAAGGTTCTTGTCAGTACGCGGCACATCGTCGGCGCCTTCACCAGTTACATCGATATCCAACCCTGCATCATCGAGAATCTGTGCAACGTAGCGATCATGCATACCCAGTGCTAAACCAAATGAATCAAAGCCAGGACCAAGGTTGGCACTGGAGGCAGGGACTTGAACCTGGATTGGATTTGCTTTAAAGGTTGGCTTGGCCATAATCAGTTCTCGTTACTTCTTTAGCCCAAGAGCTTTTGCAGCAAGTGCTGCATTTACCTTTACAACCTTTGGCTTCTTAAATGTTTCAAGCGCCCAAGAAATATCCTTCAAGCCATGACCTGTCACAGTAATAACGATGCGCTTGCCCTTAGGAAGCTTTCCGGCCTTCTTGTACTTAATAAGTCCAGCAATTCCTGCAGCACTAGATGGCTCAACAAAGACACCCTCTTTTCCTGCAACGATTGCGTACGCAGCCAAGATCTCTTTATCTGTCACTGAATCAATTACTCCACCGGATGAATCACGTGCTTCAATGGCTTGATCCCATGAAGCTGGATTTCCAATTCGAATCTCTGTTGCGATGGTCTCTGGCTTTAAGACCGGCTTACCTTTCACAAGTGGCGCAGCGCCGGCTGCTTGAAATCCCCACATCTGAGGAAGCTTCTTTGAGATGCCATCTTTGCGGTACTCGCGGTACCCCTTCCAGTAAGCGGTGATATTTCCTGCATTACCAACTGGAAGTGCGTGAATATCGGGAGCATCTCCAAGCAGATCAACGACCTCAAATGCTGCGGTCTTTTGTCCTTCAATACGGAAAGGGTTAACGCTGTTTACTAATGCAACCGGGTAGTTATCTGAAAGATCTCGAGCCAGAGTTAGACAGTCATCAAAGTTGCCATTTACCTGAAGAATCTGTGCACCGTGGATTACAGCTTGAGCTAGCTTTCCTGTGGCAATCTTTCCTGCAGGAATCAGAACGGCGCAGATCATCCCCGCTTTTGTTGCGTAGGCAGCGGCGCTTGCACTTGTATTTCCAGTTGATGCACAGATAACAGCTTTGGCGCCATCTTCAGCGGCTTTCGAGATCGCCATTGTCATTCCGCGATCTTTGAAGGAGCCGGTCGGATTGTTACCCTCAAACTTTAGCCAGACATCGTTTTCGAGAAGTTCTGATAGATAACCGGCGTGAATAAGAGGTGTTCCGCCTTCGCGAAGAGAGATGATCGGAGTCTTAGCTGAAACTGGCAAGCGATTTCGATACTCCTCGATCACTCCACGCCACTGATGGGCACCACTCTTTTTTCCAAAGATGCTCATGCCGACAACGCTCCCTCTACGCGTATAACACTTGAAACATGCTTCACCATATCCATCGCCTTCAAAGCATCAACTGTGGCTTTGAGCTCGCCTTCAGTTGCTTGGTGAGTAACGATTGTGAGCTCGGCTTCTGTATCTCGCCCAGCCTGATTAACGGTCTGAATAGATACTCCGTGTGTTGAAAAGACTTGAGCGATCGCAGCCAATACGCCCGCCTTTTCCTCTACCTCAAGGCGAATCAAAAACTTTGTCTTCGTAGTTTCAATTGGTGCAATATCGCGATCTGCATAATCTGTTTCGCGTTGTCCAACAGAGTTATGGGCAATGTGTCTTGCAACTGCACAGATATCTCCAAGAATTGCAGAAGCTGTCGGTGCACCACCGGCTCCACGTCCGTAGAACATGAGTGAACCAGCAGATTCGGCTTCAACATATACCGCGTTAAAGGCATCACGAACAGAAGCCAATGGATGGCTCTTGTGAAGCATGACCGGGTGAACACGTACTGAGATTTCATCGCTTGGAGTGAGCTCAGAGATGGCTAGCAGTTTGATGACGTGATCCATTGACTTAGCAATCTGCACATCTTCAAGTGTGATTTTAGAAATTCCTTCGCGATATACATCATCGATAGTTACGCGAGTATGAAAGGCAAGACCAGAGAGAATTGCAGCTTTAGCGGCGGCATCAAAGCCTTCGACATCGGCTGTCGGGTCAGCCTCAGCGTAACCGAGCGCTTGAGCCTCTTTAAGTACATCTGCAAACTCGCGGTTATCTTCATGCATCTTTGTAAGAATGTAGTTTGTAGTTCCGTTAACGATTCCCATCAAGCGAGTAACAAAGTCGCCAACGAGGGAGTCACGCATAGGTCGAATAATTGGTATCGCACCTGCAACGGCAGCTTCGTAGTAAATATCCTCACCCTTTGCATACGCCGCTGTAAACATCTCTGCCCCGTGGCTTGCAAGTAGCGCCTTGTTCGCGGTTACGACAGATTTACGGTTTTCAATCGCCGCCATAATGAGTTCACGGGCAGGTTCGATTCCACCCATAACCTCAACGATGAGATCAATCTCTGGATCATTGACGATTGACTTTGCATCGGTTGTAAATAGCTTTGGATCTATGTCATCGATTGGTCGGATAGTACGTACTGCAATCTTGACGAGTTCGATCTTAACTCCGGCCCGAGTTGAAAGCTCCTCTTTATCTGCAAGAAGAAGACGAGCAACATGACTGCCAACGACTCCGCATCCGAGCATGCCGATGCGCACTGGACGATCGAAGATGTGCTTATCCACCGGGTTCATCCGCCTATTCTTTCACATCAAGTGCGAGTAAATCTGCCTCATTTTCTCGGCGGACTATTACGCGGGCTTTCCCATCTTTTACAGCGATAACCGGTGGTCTAGGGACGTGATTGTAGTTACTTGCCATGCTTCTTCCGTAAGCACCTGTTGCGGGAGTAGCCAGTAAATCCCCTGGTGCGATATCTGATTGAAGATCGATGTCACGAATTACGATATCGCCAGTCTCACAATGCTTTCCGACAATTCGGGATGAAACCTTTTCTGATTGAGATTGGCGTGATGCCAAGATTGCAAAGTACTGAGCATCGTAAAGTGATGGACGAATATTCTCGCTCATTCCTCCATCGACAGAGATGTATCGACGGATATTTCCATCTTCGAGAGTTACATCTTTAGTGGTTCCGACTTCATACAGAGTAAAGGTTGTGGGACCAACGATTGCCCGTCCTGGTTCGATAGAGATAACTGGAATTGAAAGATTCTTTGCAGCGCAGTGTTTCTTCACGGCGGCATGGAGTGCAGGTATTACCTCACTCGGTTGTACCGTCTCTTCATTTGGAAGGTATGCAATTCCATAGCCTCCACCTAAATCCAACTCTGGAAGTTCGCGTCCAAACGCATCACGAAACTTCGCTAAGAAGTTGATGAGTCGCTCTGATGCCATCTCAAATGAGTCTGTCCCAAATATCTGTGAACCGACGTGACAGTGGACGCCGCGAAGCTCTAACTCGGAATGACGCAGAACCACTTGAACTGCATCCCAAGCAGCGCCACTTGCGATAGAGAAACCAAACTTCACATCTTCATGTGCTGTGGAGATCGACTCGTGCGTATGAGCCTGAACGCCTGGTGTAAGGCGCAAGAAGACCGCTTGAACCTTTGAATGCTTGCGCGCCATAGCGGCAACGCGTTCGATCTCATGCAGTGAGTCGATAACTACTGTCTTCACGCCGACTTCAACGGCTCGATCAATCTCTGCAAGTGATTTATTGTTTCCGTGAACCTCTATCTTTGAAGGATCGATTCCACCAGCTAGCGCTGCTGCTAACTCGCCTCCTGTGCAGACATCGATACCGATACCAATCTCTTTAATCCATCGAGCAACATCTGTGCAGATAAATGCTTTCGCTGCATAGAAGACACCTCCAGCTTGCGGGCCAAACTCAGACGCTAAGGCGCTCTGCCAACTGAGAGCACGGGTGCGAAAATCATCTTCGTCAATAAAAAATGATGGTGTTCCAAAATCCTTTGCAAGCTTCGAAGCGCTGATGCCAGACAGATGTAGTTGATTATCGTCAAATGAGACATTTTTCGACCACATGATTACATCCTCTCCGGTGCGCTTACGCCAAGTAGATCAAGACCATTCTTCAGTACTTGCTTAGTTGCTGCACATAGATTTAATCGCGCAGAGTGAAGCGATGTAACCGGCTCATCTCCCATCGGTAGTACGCGGCAGTCTGCGTAAAAGCCGTGATAAAGACCGGCGAGCTCTTCTAGATAGCGGGCAATACGGTGTGGTTCGCGAAGCTCGGCGGCCCCACTGACTACACGAGGGAACTCGGCAAGTGCACCTAAGAGTTCGTTTTCGCGATCATGGCTAAGTTGCTCTGGGTCAAAGTTTTCTAATCCGTGCGCTGCCTTGAGTTCATCAGCGTTACGAAGCACAGCTGCGATCCGTGCATGTGCGTACTGCACGTAATACACAGGGTTTTCATTTGTATTTCGCTTCAAAATATCTACATCCATCACCATGGGAGTTTCGACTGGATAGCGAATGAGTGTGTAGCGGGCGGCATCAACGCCAACCTTTTCTACCAACTCTTCAAGGGTAATAATCGTTCCAGCGCGCTTTGAGAGCTTGACCTCTTCGCCACCCTCCATGATTTTTACAAGTTGGCCGATCAGTACCTCAATGTTGTACTTAGGGTCATCCCCAGCGCATGCTGCAATTGCACCTAATCGGTTAACGTACCCGTGGTGATCTGCACCAAGCATGTAGATACAGATATCAAAGCCACGTTCGCGCTTATTAATGTAGTAAGCGGTATCTGACGCAAAGTAGGTTAAATCTCCGTTGGCTTTAACAAGTACGCGGTCCTTGTCATCTGTGAAATCCGTTGTGCGAAGCCAAGTTGCACCATCGACTTCAAAAACATGTCCCTGCGAGCGCAGCTTCTCTAAACCATGATCGACCGCACCTGAGTCGTGTAGTGAGCGCTCTGAGAACCAAACATCAAACTTTGTTTGAAAGGTTTCTAGCACTCGCTTCTGATCTGCTAGCTGAGCCATGTACGCAGCTTCTCTAAAAGCTATGAACCGCTCTTGCGTTGGTAAGTTAAGAATTCCTGCATTTGCTGAAACAACCTCTGCTGCTAAATCCTTGATGTACTCGCCCTGATATCCATCCTCAGGAATCGGATTACCAAGCGCTGCAGCTTCTACCGATTGACCGAAGAGGTCCATCTGATTGCCGCGATCGTTGATATAAAACTCACGTGTCACCTTGGCACCTGCTGCAGTTAACACGCGACCGAGTGCATCGCCTACCGCGGCCCAACGAGTATGGCCAAGGTGCAATGGCCCAGTTGGATTAGCGCTAATGAACTCAAGGTTGATCGTTACACCTTTTAACTTCTCACCTGTTCCGAACTTAGAGCCTGCAAGGATTACTGTTCGAACTAAATCTGCTTGGCTAGCGCGATTGAGCGTGATGTTGATAAAGCCGGGGCCTGCGATATCCACCTTTGTGACCTCTGGCAAAGACTCAAGATCTGCCTTTAACAACTGCGCGACCTCGCGAGGATTCTTACCCGCAGGCTTAGCTAATTGAAGTGCAATAGAAGAGGCGTAATCACCATGATCGCGATTCTTTGGACGTTCTAAAGGAATGGAGTCTGGAACCTGTCCGACTAGATCTCCACGCTCAATTGCACGAGCGATTGCCCCTTGAATCTGGGTCGCTAGGAGTTCTGAATGCGAGGACACCTGCGTAAGGCTACCGTTTTTTGTTACTTCCACGATGAACCTCTAGTGTTACCTCTTGCAACTCCAGCGGGAGTGGTGAAATGGCAGACACGCAAGTCTTAGGAACTTGTGCTTCGGCGTGCGGGTTCAAGTCCCGCCTCCCGCACCAGATTGATTACTCCCAGGTTGATTACTCCCAGGTTGATTTAGTTCGGGAACTATTTAGTGGCTGCAAAGAGCTTCTTTAAGGTCGGGCCAACTTTGTAAGCCTTATCCCAGATCTTTGGATCCCCATGGATAGCCCCTGGAACTATGGTCAACGTGCTTTTCCCACGAAGAGCCTTCACTTCAGAGTTAATCTCAGTCGATGTAAAGGATGAAACAAAGCAGTCTGCGGCTCCGTGATAAATGTAGAAGGTCGGCAGAGACTTATTTGTCTTAAGTAATGGATACAGATTTGCTGAGGCAAAAGCTGCTTGGCCCTCCGGTGAGGTTAGATTTCCAAACCAAGGATGAAAATCTGCTGGTGGTACAGGAAGTGGAGTTGGACATGGATGTTCAACCAATTGAGATGCCATTGTTGCAAAGTTTGCATTACCAAAAAGACTTACTGCAGCAGAAACCTTGGCTGAAGTCGAAATGTTTGGATCGCTTGCGTTATCAAATATTGAGGGCTGTTCACCAGTAATTGCTGTCATGAGAGCTAAGTAGGCACCGGCAGACTCACCACCAACAGCAAACTTCTTCGAGTTAAATCCATACTTTGAAGCTTTCGCACGGAGGAATCGAACCGCTGACTTAGCATCTATTCCAGCTGCAGGGTAAAGAGCCTCTGTACCGAGTCGGTAATTAATCGAAGCAACCGCTAAGCCGTTAGCAATCATTGCTTCAAGAAACTTCGCACTTTCATTGGTCTTCATGAAGTTTTCATCGAAGACCATAAAGCCACCACCATGAAACCAAATCATCAAAGGAGGGTTCTTAACCCCTTTTGGCATGTATAAATCCAGGCGCTGACTTGGTGACTGCGACGCATATGCGACATCCTCATAGACCTTCATCTTTGCTAATGACTTCACAGACAAGGTATGCGTAACTGGTGGAAGTCCTGGATCTTCTGCAAGAGCAAGAGGAGATAGCGCTAGTGATGTCAGAGCTACGGATGAAGAAATGATAATGAACTTATGTCTGATTGAAATCATGCTTTGGAGGGTAGACCTGTGGGACTTAGAAAGATATAGGGCTGGGGTGCTAAATTCTCATCATGGCAAAAGCCTCACCAGCAAAGGTTAAGAAGCTTCGTTCAGAGGCTATGAAGGCTGCTGCTGCTCGAAGGGCGGCGAAGGCTAAGTCACGTTGTGCTGTGACTCGCGGTGAAGTGGATCTAGATGCCTACGAAGCCGTAGATGGAAACTGGCGAGAGCTTGGCATAACTGCGCCAGCAAGACGCGCGCTCATTGATGAGGGTTACTATAAGTTAAGTGACCTTAGAAAAACATCACTTGAAGAGATCAAATCACTTCATGGAATGGGTCCAAACGCCATCCGCATACTTGTTAATGAGATGAAGAAAAAGGACCTATCTTTTCGTAAGTAGCGCCTGACAAGTACTACCTAACTAACGGCGAAGATCAAATAATAAAGCTGTAGATAAGAAGGAGCGAACCAACGCTTCCAACTACCGCAGTCGAAGACTTAGTCTGCATCCAATTTTTTCCAGGTGTCGTCAGGGAAAAAAGAAGAAGTAGCGCACCAGGAAGAATCAAGACAAGACTCTTACTCACATCGCTACCCCACTGATAACGCAAATTAATTAATCCCGCAGCCAGTGCTGCATACCCAGCCATACGAAAGTTATTGATTCGATAGTTTTTCATTCCCAAAGGGTAAAGCAGAAGGGCGCCGGTTTCCCGACGCCCTTCCGAGTAATTACTTACTCACTTTTTCAGTGAATTAGTGATCAGCTGGCATTCCTTCAGCATGTGACTTCATGCGAGCGATCTTCAAGATTGTAAGACCGAATACGCACTTAGCCAGGATGTCTGCGATTGTGTAGCCAACCTGTACAGCAACGAATGAAGATGCTGACTCATCACCAACGATGTTGAAGATGTAAGCGATTGGGTATACGCCCCATGTAGCGATGAGAAGAAGACGTAGACGTCCTACTGTCTCTGCCACACCTGCAGGCTGACGATCCAGTGACTTTCCAAGCTCTACGAATAGTACGTAGAGGATGTAAAGGAATGGAATTGTTGAAAGAACACCGTAAAGAATCTGTGTGTTCTGATCTGATGAAATCTCACCTGGGTAACCAAGAGCGATCATCGCTGCAGCTGCAGGAACAAGGCGAACAATAAGTGAACGTGCAACTGTTGCTGCAAGTGCAAGTACTGCGATTACCTCTACGAGTAGAAGTGGAACAGTTAGAAGCCAGTCAACGTAGCGGTATGCCTCGTTGAATGCGCCCTGATCTCCTGACACATTTACAGTCATGCCTTCTGATGACTCAACAAATGAGTTGAAGATTCGGTAGTAGTGGTATGCAGCAATGAATGTAACCATTGATGACATCACTAGTGCATTGCGGTACTTAGCAAGTACTCGTGACTGTGACACTAATGTGTACACGGTGCATGCGAGCATTGAAACTAAACCAAATGAGAAGATCGAATAAACGAGGTTCCACTGGTTGCTATCGAGTTTTAGCATGTATTTCCTCCGTGAGGTTTGAAAGGGTCCTTTGACTCTCTACCAATGAGCCATGGAGTCCTCGAGGAGCCACATCGCCGCTTGGTGGTTAAAGTTTGTACCCAAATTGGATATTCCGCGATACGGAAATGCAAGAAATTTGGACTTTTTTTCCAAACTTTGCCCCTAGTAGGGTTGGCCAATGCGCCAAAAGCTGCAAGAGCTGAAGAATCACCCGGGATTTCTTCCCTTGGCGGTTTCTCGCTTCATCTCAAATGTTGGGAATGGCCTATCACCTATCGCTCTGGCCTACGGCGTTCTCTCTCTTCCTGGCGCAACAGGAAAAGATTTGAGTTTTGTTATGGCTGCTCGGATGGTTCCGATGGTTGCGCTCATGATCTTTGGCGGTGTTATCGGTGATCGGTTTAAGCGAAACCGAATAGTTGGTGGCGCAGATATTTTAGGAAGTGTATTTGCCGCAATTAGCGCGGTTGCACTTATTACTGGCTCTGCCACTGTCGGACTACTTGCGTTAATGGGCGCACTCTTTGGAGTACTGAACGCCCTGTGGTGGCCCGCAATGTCTGGGGTTTTGCCGGAGATATTGCCAAAGGAGAAGTTACAA
>CAIMCU010000209.1 GCA_903839585.1 uncultured Actinomycetes bacterium
ATTGGGAAGCGCTTGTAATGCCCATGTTTAGTGATCTGTTTACCGCTAAATATCGAGGTAGTAACGATTCCGAGCATAAGAGGAATCAACTTAAGCCCTGCCTCTGTTGCTGTGTCACCTTTAACAACCTGTAAATACAGTGGAAGCATCACGATTGCGCCAAACATTCCAGCACCGATAATAAAACCGAGTGCAGATGTTAATGAGAAGGTGTGATTCTTAAAGAGAGATAGAGGAATAATCGGTTCTATCGCACGCTTTTCCCAAAGCAGGAAGAGCACGGATAGAAGTATGCCAAGTACTAGATATCCAACTGTGCGGCTATCGCTCCAACCATCTTGTGGTCCGTAGATTGATAGGGATAGAAGTGTTGTGCATACCGCAGCAACCATAAGGAAAGCACCTAGGTAATCAATCTTGTGTTCGCGCTTTACCTTAGGAATGTGAAGGACAGCTGAAGTAATCAAAAGCGCTGCGATACCAAATGGAAGATTAATATAGAAGATCCATCTCCAACCGGTAACTCCCAAAATAGTTGCATGATCTGAGAAGAAGCCGCCAAGGAGTGGGCCAGCAACTGAGGACAAGCCCCAGACAGCTCCGAAGTAACCTTGGTAACGTCCACGTTCACGCGGAGGAACGATGTCTCCAATAATCACGAATGTCAGCGCCATCAAACCACCAGCGCCTAATCCTTGAAGTGCACGTGTTGCAATAAGTTGCCCCATATCTTGTGAGGCACCAGCTAAGAATGAACCGATAAGAAATGTAACGATAGAAAACTGGAAGACAGGTCGTCGACCGTAAATATCTGAAATCTTTCCGTACAGAGGCGTTGAGGCTGTAGAGGTAAGAAGGTAGGCGGTAACAACCCAGGTGTAGTGGTTGAGTCCGTCGAAGTCTTCTACGATGCTCTTGAGCGCGGTCGAAACGATTGTCTGATCCAGGGCAGCTAAGAGCATCCCTGTCATTAGGCCACCGAGGATGACCATGATTTCTCTGTGAGTATGAGCCTTTGTTGAAGCGTTTAAATCAGACACTTTTTCCTCTGTATGCATAGGCGGATTTTATAAAAGTTACGTTGAGGAGATAAGTTTACTCCGTGAAATCAGTAATCGCCGAAGACCTCGTAAAAACTTATCGAGATGGTGAAGTTCGCGCTCTCGATCACCTCTCATTAGATGTAGAAGAGGGCACTGTTTTGGGTGTACTTGGCCCAAATGGAGCAGGAAAGACAACAACGGTAAGAATTCTTGCTACTTTGCTAAAACCTGATTCTGGTCGTGCGATGGTTGGTGGAATCGATGTTATTAAGCATCCTGACAAGGTTCGCCAGATTATTGGATTATCTGGCCAGTATGCAGCCGTAGATGAAATCCTTACTGGTTACGACAACTTAGTAATGTTTGGCGAGCTCTATCACCTTGGTAAAAAGCAGGCTGTTCTTCGCGCCAATGAACTTCTTGAGAGGTTTTCTCTTACTGAAAGTGCAAAGCGCCCAATCAAGACTTACTCAGGTGGAATGCGCCGCAGACTTGATCTTGCCGCCTCACTCATTGTTAAGCCAAAAGTTTTGTTCCTTGATGAACCTACAACAGGACTCGATCCGCGTGGTCGCTTAGAGATGTGGGGAGTAATTGAGGATTTAGTAAAAGGTGGAACGACACTACTTCTTACAACTCAGTACCTAGAAGAGGCTGATCAGCTTGCAGATGAGATTGCTGTCATTGATCACGGCAAGGTTATTGCCCGTGGCACCTCAGATGTTCTTAAGAAGCAGGTAGGTGGCGAACGCCTTGAAATCGTTGTGGAGGCAGCCCACATTGAAAAGACTCAAGCAATAGTCTCAAAAGTCTCGGGAAATAAGAGCTCAGTCGATGCAGGAATCCGCATGGTGTCTGCACCTGTATCAACCGGCGCCACAGCGTTGATTGAGACTCTCCGGGAGCTTGATGCAGCAGGAATCCATCCGTTAGATGTTGGACTCAAGCGCCCTTCACTTGATGATGTATTCCTTTCACTTACAGGACATATTGCTGAAGAGAAGGAGGAGGCCAAGTAATGAGCGCTCTACTAGATATTCGAATAATTACACAGCGCCAGCTCCGTCTACTTACTCGTGTTCCTGAGGTCTTGATTTTCTCAACTATTCAACCTGTGATGTTTGTTCTGCTCTTTAGATTTGTCTTTGGAGGCTCGATTGATACAGGACAGCCTGGTGGATATGTACAGCTGCTTATGCCAGGTATTTTCGTTCAAACAGTCGCATTTACATTAGCTGGTACCGCATCAGGACTTGCAGAGGATCTCAAGAAGGGTCTCATCGACCGCTTCCGCTCACTTCCGATTTCTCCGTCAGCACTTGTCGTAGGACGTACATTGGGTGATTCGATGTTAAACATCGTTGTTTTAGTCGTCATGGCTCTTGCAGGGCTTGCTGTTGGTTGGCGCCCATCATCTGGAATCACCAAGATTCTTATCGGATTTCTCTTTCTATTTCTCTTTGGTTACGCACTTTCATGGGTTGGAATCTACGTTGGATTATCTGTTAGCGATGCTCGAGTAGTCCAAAACGTTGGCTTTATGGTGACCTTCCCACTGACATTTCTCTCAAACGCTTTTGCACCTACAACTGGAATGCCAAGGCTGTTGCAGTACTTTGCGGAATGGAACCCTGTTTCAACGATGGTGGCTGGTTGCCGTGAACTCTTTGGACTGCAAAATGAGTTTGGTGCAACGGCAGGATCATTTCCTAGCGAGAACCCGTTACTTATGTCTATCGTTTATATGGGCCTAATAATGCTGATATTTATTCCGTTGAGTGTGCGCAAGTACAAAAACGCAAGTAATTAATTTAGCTGTAAAACTCCGCAGCCTTTATTACTACCTTTATCTCACGACCGTTAGGGGCTGTGTAGGTCACCGTCTCGCCAATCTTGGCACCCATGACCGCCGCACCAAGCGGAGACTTTTCGCTATAAACATCTAGATCACCCGATGAAATCTCCCGTGATCCCAAGAGAAACTTACTTTCATCACCTGCAATATCTGCTGTGACAACCATTCCTGCACCAACAACGCCATCTGCACTTGCTGGTGGAGTTCCAATATGAGCGTTCTCAAGCATCTGCTTTAACTGACGGATGCGAGCCTCCATCTTGCCTTGCTCATCGCGAGCAGCGTGGTAACCACCGTTTTCCTTTAAGTCACCCTCTGCTCGCGCGGCCTCAATCTTTGCTGTGACATCTTTGCGACCATCACCTTCAAGGTGGGCAAGCTCAGCACCAAGGCGGTCAGCAGCCTCTTGTGTAAGCCAGGTTTGTGGTGTTTGGGCACTCATAAGGGAGAACGATAGCGGTTTGGGTTACTTGATGCGACAGCGTGAGATCGCTGCGCTCACGGGAGCGCTGCGGGTTGGAACAACTGTTGTGCGCTGTGACTTCTTGTCTCCAGGAAGGAACTCGTCATCGATTTGAGCCACAACGTTCTTATCAAAATCATATGCAACCAGGGTGCAAACAACAGTATCTTCACCGTTCTTTCGCTCTATCCCATAACGGATAGAGACCTCTTTTTCTCCTGTGATCGCAAATGAGTAAAGGGTTGACCGCAAATTTGGATATGAGTGAAAAGTTCCAGCCCAGATAATCCAAGCAGAGCCAAGAACTAAGAGAGCAATCGCTGGGATTAGCCATCTCTTGCTTGGCTCTTTTCCGTACCTCTCTTCATAAGAGAACTCCGGCTCTGAAAACATGGCATGATTATTGCATGCCAAAAGATGTGGATATGGGTTCAGCTGGTTCTCTGACCATGGTTATTCTCTTTGTATCGGTCGTCTTCTTACTTCGCAGTTTCTATAAGCGATACAACAGACTCAATGATCGTCGTGATGAAGGCTCAGATAATTAAGAGACTCTTCTCCGGCTTGGCGATGCTTGCGATCGCTACAGCCTTTGTTTTTCTTGGGATTTGGCAGCTTGAGCGAGCGACTGAGTTAAAGTCAGAACAGGCGAAGTCTTCTCAAATTTCAGAGAGAATCTATGAGCTCTCTAATCTTGCAAAGCCATCAGAG
>CAIMCU010000210.1 GCA_903839585.1 uncultured Actinomycetes bacterium
GATTGCGGGTGCGTTGTTGACACCAACCTCTAACATCACTGCTGGAGCGCCTTTAGTTGAAGACCACTCTTCGAGTCTTTGCATAAAAGCCGTAGCTATCCCCTGCTTTTGACTCTGCGGCAAAACTCCCACAGTAAGAACATCGGCCTCAACACCGGGAGCTACAACAAGTACGCCCGCGTAACCGATGATGTGATTGCCTTCATCTGTTGCAACGTAAAAGATTCGAGTCTTTGGAACTCCGGCAAACTCCTCTTTGAACTGCCCCATAGACCAGGGAGAGTCGGAGAAGAGCTGCTTCTCCATACTGGCCAATACTGGAAGGTCTAACTGCATCGCTTCACGGATCTTCATGAAAGACGCTCCGCAGTCGGTACCGCATCGGGCCTGCGCAGATACATCGGCTCGGTAACAGTTGCTAAGGCTGGAAAGAGTGCAAGCTTTGGATAACCGTCATTGCTAGATAAGCCGTACTTGACTGCGCCTTCACCGATAAAAAAGTTGGAGGTAACCTCACCCGGCAGGTTTACAGAAGGTCCTTCTATGCGTTTGCCATCTTTGTACCTAGCCCAGTAAATCTCTTTACGACGTGCATCAGTTGCCACCACATACTCAGCTTCATGGCACTCAATCGCATCGAGTGAACAAACTCCCACAACATCAATTCCTCTTGCTAATGCGAAGGCTCGTGCAAAAGAGACGCCTACCCGCAAGCCTGTGTAAGGACCTGGGCCCATTCCTACAAAGACTTTAGAGATTTGATTTTCCTGAGTAAGTCCCTGTTTAACTAGCTCCGTGAGAGCCTTACCGTGATCTGTTGCCCCGTCGTGAAAGGCTGACCACAAAACCTTTGTACTTTCGAGTAAAGCGACACTTGTGCGAGAGGTTGAGGTATCGATTGCTAGAGAGATACTCATAGTGAAAAACCTGACCAACGAGCCCCGATTGCATTCGCTGAAACATCTCGCACATCATCACTTCTGTCGATACTTATCTCTAAACGCTCATCGCTCAAACGAGCCGACTCCTGCCCGCCCCACTCAATAACTGTGACACCGGATTCGCGTTCTGTATCTAGATCCAAGTCATCTAGGTATGCGTTGGTATTTGCACCATCTAACAGTCGATAAGCATCAACATGGATTAGTGGAAGTGATCCCTTATGAACGCGGGAGATAACAAAGGTTGGTGAGGTGACCCCATCGATTCCAAGGGCGGCACCGATGCCCTGTACTAATACAGTTTTACCTGCACCCAGTGGACCGTTTAGAAGAATGAGGTCCCCGGCTTTGCATTGTGAACCGATTTTTTTCCCGAGGTCAAACATCGCCTCCGGCGTAGAAATCTTCACAGCCACAAGGGTAATAGAAAGCGGGGGCCTCGGTTTCCCGAGACCCCCGCAATCGAAGTGCTAATTACTTATCGTAGAACTTCTGCATGCGCCCCTTGCGTGGCTCAATTGAAATCCCATCGGTTACTGCAACTACATACTTGCGGAATGCGCCAGTATCTAGCTTGCCACCGCTTTCAACGGCATCGGCAAGCATGTGAGCTACAGCAAGGTACTGATCAGCTGTGAAGTTACAGTGACCGGTTCCATTTGCTTCAGGTGTTGATGAGACAGGGGTTCCTGTTGCATCAAATGTTGTGTAGGCATCTGCTGGTGCGTTCCAGAGAACGAGAAGCTTCGCCTTATCTGCAGCAGTCTTTTGCTTGTTGATCAACCACTGAGTGTTTCCTTCAGGAACGATCGCATCCTCAGTTGCAGTTAATGTAACTGTTGGATGGCTTAACTTTCCTGTGTGCTTGATCTGCTTGGCAAAGTTGTATGCACCAAGTGGATCCGCTGCCCAACGAGGCGCTATCGCTGCTGTTCCAAGAACAGTTTGGATTCCTGTAATTGCAGCTGAACCGCTGAGGGCGATATTCCAGACACTCTTTTCAACTGCAACGCGCTTAGCGTAATCAGTCTTAGTGTTGTCAAAGAACGCTCCACCACTCTGCTTCTCTACGTCATATGTTCCAAGAACTGCAAGACCTGCAGCGTTGAAACCATTCTCAAGAACTGCAAGAGCTGGGCTACCGACAGCTGCAAAGCCGAACGCTGTTGTAGAGCCTTCAGCACCCGGACCTGATACACCATCGAAGTGTGCACTTCGAGTTGGAATACCAGCCATAAGACCTAAGTACAGAAGGACTGAACGAACAGGAACAGCTGCTAAGTATGTTGCTCCAGGAGTACCTGCTGGCCATGATGGCTTTGAGGTTGCTAGCTCAGTTGCGATTGAAACCTTCAGCTTGTCAGCAAGACCTTTAAGAAGTGCAAGATCAGTTCCTGCCTCAACCATTCCAGGAACACCAGCAGAGTAAGCGTGACCCTTGAGCTTTGGCTCAAAGATTGTCTTTAGTCCCCACAGGAAGTCACCAGCTGTTGCGAGCTCTGCAGCAACGTTGCCTAGAGCAGGACACATGAGTCCTGATGCATCGATGAGCTTTGGATACTTCTCAGCAAGAGCTTGTGTGATGTAACCACCAAGAGACTCTCCCCAAGCGATTACCTTCTTGGTCTTTGTGAACTTCTTCTTCACAACACCAATGAGTTCGACGTTTGTTTTGATCGCTTCCTTGGTATTCCATCCAAGTACTGGGAATGTTGATCCGGCAACTGCGTAACCCTCTTCAAGAAGTGTTCCGATAGTTGTCATATCTGAGTAGTCAGAGCTTGTTGGTCCAGGAATTGGATTAGCAAGTACTGCAGCAGTTGAGTATCCAGGGATATCCATAACGTATCGGTATCCATGTGAGTACAGGAACAAAGTTCCGTTGAAGTTTGATGGAACTTGAATTGCATACTTAGCACCATCGGTTGTTGCTCCGCCGCAAGAGGTTACCTTGCCAACGGTCGCACAAACTGGGGCTGCGTTTGCTGCAACAGGGATTGATGTAAGCCCTACTGAAATTAGTGCTACTACTGCAAGTGATGCAGCAAAGCGCTTCTTTGAATTAGTGAATGTAGACATTACTTAGGTAATCCCTTCGCTGGCATTGCTGGACGCTTCCAAGTAGAAACCTTGACCGCTCCAGATCCTGAATCAGTTGTGTAAATCTTGTACTTACCTGTCTCTGGCTTCAAGGTTCCTGTTGCATCGTATGTACCGATCCAGAAACCGTTGTAACCAACGTGGCTTGTAGTTGAGAACTGAGGTTGAGCTAGAGATGCACTTGGGAAAGTCTTGCCCTTTGTCTCAATAGCCTTGATAACACCTGAACGAGTCAGATTCTTACCAGCAGCCTTAAGCGCCGCAACAGTCATCATCGCTGTGTTCATACCCGTAACAACATTGTCATCGAACTTTGTTCCAGCAACGTTGTACTTCGTGTTAATTGTCTGGAAGAGCTTGATGTACTCATCAGTTGTGTCGGTTGACGTTGGCAAGAATGAAGATGTAATAACTCCATTAAGTAGTGGCGCTGGGATTCCGAGCAGTTGAAGAGTCGCTGAAACTCCACCAACACTGTCGATAATCCACTGCGGCTTATAGCCGAGTGCATTTGCTGTACCGAGCGCAAAAGCTGCAGCTGATGTAACACCGTACATGATTACAACTTCAGCATCAGCGGTCTTGAGCTTTGACACCCAAGTAGCAGCTGTCGCAGCGCTCTGTGAAAGAGATGCGTATGGAATTGATGCGGCAGGAGTGACACCAGCCTGCTTTAATCCAGCAAGAGCGTCATCTCCGAAGTCATCATCCTGATAAATGATTCCAACCTTCTTACCTGGGAAGTTCTTCTTGATGTACTCGCCAAGAACCTTTGTCTCCATGTAATAGGTAGGGAAAAGTGGGAACATCGTCTTGTAGGTGCTCTTGTTAGCAAAGCCTGAGAAACCTGAGTTCACGTAAAGTGATGGGATTCCCTGTCCTGCTAGATCAACAGCGTTAGACACAGCAATGTTGTTAGCTGTTCCAAGTGATCCGACAAGTGCAAATACCTTGTCGCGTGAGATGAGCTCTACAGTTTTGTTTACGGCATCAGTTACTTTGTAACCATCGTTCTTAACGATGAGCTTGATCTTGCGACCATTAACTCCACCATTTGCATTGACGTACTTAAAGTAAGCATCCATCGCAGGAGCAACCTTGTTGTATCCGTATGATGCCGGACCGTTTGTAGGCTGTGAAATTCCAAGAGTAATCTGTGTCGCAGTGACACCTTGTGTCTCAGTTGAGGCAGCTTGCGCTGGCAGGGCTGAAACTGCAAGAGCGGCAGCTGCCACAATTGCGGACCCAATCATTCCTTTTTTGCTGCGAGTAAATCGCATCATGTTGTTTCCTTCCGAGGTTTGGTCTTACGTGGTTCTTACCTAGTTAGTTATTTAGTTTTTTTGTGCAGTGCTTTCCTCTCACGGATTCTGTCACCAGGACCGTTGGGAGTAAAGACCACCGCGAGGATCAAAAGTACGCTCACCAGGAGCTCCTTCAAATTCTCAGCGAGCACATCCTCTAACGAAAATCGAGAAGTTAGGCTTCCTACGAGCTCAGACATGCCTACCAAAAGTAACGCTCCGATAACACTTCCGGAAAGGGTGCTTATTCCGGCTAGGACCGCACCTGTAATCAGGGCGAAGGAGAGAGAGAGCGGATAGGCGCTGGGTGAGACTCCACCGAGGTTGAGAGCCAGAACCGCACCGGCAAGACCTGCAACTCCGGAGGCTAAGGTGAAAGCCAATACTTTAGATCGAGCTGAGTGGATACCGACTAACTCTGCAGCGGTGGAGTTGCTGCGAACTGCTCGCCAACTTCTTCCAAATCTGCTCTGCAATACATTTGAGATAAGCCATGTCATTAAAAGCGCAGCAAGAGCTGAGATCCAATAGAACCACTTGAATCGAGAAAAATCCTCTCCAAGGAATGTAGGAGCCGCGCCTGAATCAAATGGCAAGCCTTGTTCTCCACCCAAGAAAGTGAATTGATTTGCAAGCGATGGAAGTGCAACCGCTAACGCAAGGGTTGCTCCCGCAAGGTATGGCCCACTTAATCTAGCAGCTGCGACCCCAAGAATTGATCCA
>CAIMCU010000211.1 GCA_903839585.1 uncultured Actinomycetes bacterium
TGCCTCCAGATCCGAAACCTGAATTATCTGTAACCTCCCAATCTTCCACAAGAGCTCGACAGAAAAGCTTCTTATTTGTATTCGACGGGTCATCTGGATCTTGGCCAAAGTATGGAATTTCAAGAACGATATTTTCGATATCAGAGTAGTCATTGCTAACAGTTGGGTAATTGCTATTAATCTGAAAAGAATCTTCCGCATTGAAGGAAACATCTCCAGTAATGAAGCTTAACCCTTGAATATTCGGGGGCTGAGGAACAAAAGCAGCCGTAATTTCAAAGTTTGGAACACCATCGGGAGGGACTATCGCTCCAAAGTACCAATCAAATATCCAGGGTGCATCATCTGAATCCAATACCGTAAAGGAATCTCGACTAGTAGTTACCGTGACGCCTTCACCTGTTCCGATTTTGACAGTCACGGATTCGAAATCAAAGTCCGAATCTGGTGAAAAACGAATTTCGGGTGAGAAATAGACCGGATCAAACTTAATCACAGATTGAGTAGAGCTTGAACAAGGTACGGGCTCGATAGCTAGGCTATCAATACATGCTTGACCATTTTCAGAGGGCATCAGGGTTATAGAAGTTAGTATCGGTTGAAAAGTTATCTCTGCCTCAAAATCTTCAAAATTCGGTGGAATCTGTAAATATCCGCCATCCCATGTAAACGAAAAAACCACTCCACTCGAATCGGCCATATCGATAGAAGTTGTATTGGAAGTGGACGTTACCGATGTGCCCTGAATAACCGCTCTACTTGAATCAATTAAGGTAAGTGTCACAGATGCAAACTCAAAACCGTCATTTGGATAGATATAGATGAAGGGGCTGGAACTCTTATCGATATCCACTTGCTGAGACCAACCCAAGGTGTCTTGAGTTGTACCGTCGTAATGATCTAGTGAAACGTACCCATTCCCTGATTTTATGAGGCTTACGTGTGTATATGGCGCGGTTGCATTCGATGGGCCTATCCCAATAAGCTGAAAAAGAAGGGATGCCGCAGTGACCAAGACGGCTACCGATCTACGCATAATTTGAGGGTAAGACCGGTGGGATGCCTTAACAATTTACTTCTAGTGTTTTCCCTACCTTTACTAGGTGTTTGGCGACAAATTGCGAGAAGATGCCACTGTGATTATCGCCAACGTAGTTGTCATCGATGACGACGCCTTTGTGCGCTCCTCGCTAACAGCTGGGTTCCGATCCTTTGGAATCCAGGTAGTTGGAACCGCAGAGAACTTCGCGGAAGCTCTGAAAATATGTAACAAGAGTTCTGTTGATGTAGCAATAGTTGATTTTGATCTTGGCCCAGGACCAAATGGTGTCGATATCTGTTACTCGCTCAGAAAGAACTTTCCGACGATTGGCTTAATCCTCTTAACAAGTTATCGCGATCCGAAGATTGCAGATCCGTATATGTTGCCTCTTCCAAAGGGCACACGATTCATCTCAAAGACTGACCTTGGCGATTTTCAGATTCTGGTCAATGAGGTTATTACCGCCAAAACAAAACCGTTATCTAAAACTTTTCGATTTGCCGAGAAGAGTCCTCTTACCAGCGTTCAGCTTGAAGTTTTAAGAATGGTCGCCGAAGGGCTGAGTTCATCGGAGATTGCAGAAAGAAGGCAGGTATCTGTAAAAGCTATTGAAGGAGTGATCTCAAAGATTCATACAACTCTAAAACTAGAGAAAAGTAAGTCTCAGAACCAACGGATTCAGCTAACGCGTGCATACTTTAAACTCTCAGGGAGGAAGCCTCCCGGTGCTTAACAAGTTTAAAAACGATATCTTGCAAAACTCACGCCTATCAAAACAGGGGTTCTGGCTCTACTCACCTATATCAATTCTGGGTTATCCCGTAAGTATTCTCGTCGCTGATGAAAATGCCAGTCCACTTCTAGCCCTCTTGGGTGGCGTCCTACTCACAGCATTGACGTATCTTGTGTATCTCGCGCAATTGAAGTTGCTTGGTAAAAACTCACTCAGTAGTCACTCATACCTGCGGATCTTCTTCTTAGTTTCGGTAATCACTGGAGTCTTCAGAGGCTTTTCCTTCTACCTTTTCGTAGATCTTCTCGGACAGAGCCAGCCAAGTGGGCTTCTCAATCGAGTTTTGAGCTCAACCTTTACAACGCTTTTTTGGTTATCGCTTTCAAACTACGTCATCTCAATTTCTAAGAGTTTTCGATATCAGTACCAAAGGGCTTTACATCAGTACTTACTTGGAACCCGCAGTGGATCAAGTTTAGCTCCCCTTTCAAAAGGCAACAAAGAGATCTTGGATAATCTGCAAGCCCGTTTGAGTTCATCTGTGCAGGGGTTTCTATCAGCTGATGACCCTGCCGCCTTCAGAAGTTTATCTGGGGTATTAACGCAGCAGATAAATGATCAAATCAGACCTTTGAGTAAGAGAATTTTCGTTAGAAGTCTCTCCGAATTTCCGATGGTTCACCATCAGCAGCACTTAAAGGATGCGCTAAAGAACCTGGAGTTCTCATGGCTTTGGTTCTATTTCTTAATTACTGTACTGGCGGCTTTTAGCAACGTATCAATCCGAACGCCGGCCGAGTCATTTTGGAGAACCTTTACCTTTCTCTTCCCTTTAACTCTAATAAGTTTAGTTTTCCACCTTCTTCAGAGGCGGAACTTCAATGCAAAGTTCACCCTGAGCCTGTCATATCTTTTTGCTGTTGGAGTTCTACCAGTTGCTGTGAGTGAGTACGCGGTGCATCAAATTGGATACTCGGGAAACTGGCTTGCCACCTTTACAATTTCTCCAGTTGCTCCTGCGGTGATTTATGTTCTCTCATTGCTCAAGCTTGCAAAGCAGGATCGCCTGATGATTATCGATGCCTTAGAAAAAAGCTCGCTTTCCTCTAACTCCATCTTAGAAAGTGAAAAATCGATTGAGAGAGCTTCCATTGCTACATATCTGCACAACACATTACAGTCAGAGCTTCTTGCTCTCTCGCGTCAGTTAGAGGTTGCGGCTAATGAGAATAATCCCCAGCGTTCTGCAGAGCTTTTGGAACAGGTTTCAACTCGAGTTAATCGCTCCATCGCCTCTGATTATGAGCTCTTTACCCAATCGCCTCTAGATCGACTCGGCAGAGTTGTTGAGTCATGGCGCGGAATTCTCGATATCAGTGTTGATTTCCCTGAGACTTTACGCGAGAGTAGTCGGAGAAACTCCATTATTGTTCAAGCGATTGAAGAAGTGGCTACAAATATCTCTCGCTATGACGTCGCTACAAAGTTATCGGTGAGCGTCTCCAAAAAAGAACAAGGTTTGTTGATTACTTTTCAAAGTAATGGCAAAGGCAAGTTGATTAAGTCTAAAGGTGGAGGAACAGCCTGGCTCAATCAGGTGGCTATATCTGAGTGGTCGATTACAAAGAATGAAATCGGTACATTGCTTACTGTAGAGATCTAGAACTTTCGCTTCACTTACTTTCGCTTGAGTTTGCGCAGAGATTTCTTATCTGCTCGGCGCTTAACTCGCTCGGCCTTCATCGATGGTGAATCAAATGTCCAGCGAAGGATTGGGATCAAGATAAGCAGCGCAAAGAATCCCCCAAAGCCTTGGAGAAAGAGTGAGTTATCGATACCGCCGAGCATTGGGCAAGTATGACTTAACTACGGAGAGATTTCTTTTTTACTCATGAAGATACTCTGCGTACTTTTATTTTTCATTCAAAGAAAGATAGCCCCCGGTGACTAGTCCGAAGGCTATCTCAAGGTGTGCACCGCTGGTAGGATTCGAACCTACGACAGTCTCGGGAGTCAATCGAGGGCTCTATCCGCTGAGCTACAGCGGTACACGAGCGCAAAATAGATCGCCAAGCGATTTTCTTACTCACTTGGCGTTTTCTATGTGGATATCTTTGATTAAGCCTTAACTACTAAGTGAACTATCTGTTCTGCTGTTGCTCCACTCTTGAGCTCATCGGTGACGTTCGTTGGAAGGCCGTTTATTTGTGCGGCGGCCAGGTAGGCAAGCTGTGCCGAAATCTCAGTCATCCAGTACATCGCACTAGGACCAGCACGGTCGATGACTCGTTGAGCCTGTGCGATGCGATCGTCGGAGAACTTCGCACGATCATTTGCGTTGTCATCTATTACCGCAAGAAGGAAGCGCTTAATCTCAACGGCAATACCGGTTGAATCGTTGTTGCTTTCGATTAGCTCCTTAAGTTCGGCATCTAACCCGCGAAGCTTGCGGGTGCGGTTTTTACTGCGCCGAGAGTTAAGGAGCATTGTGATAATTACGGAGAGTAAGAAAATTTCTAACATGTGCCCATTATGGTTACTGAGAGTGACAAAAAAGTAGCCCCCGGTGACTACTCCGAGGGCTACCTCTTGGCGTGCACCGCTGGTAGGATTCGAACCCACGACAACCTCTTTAGTCAAAAGAGCGCTCTATCCGCTGAGCTACAGCGGCACACGAGCGCAAAGTAGAGCGCCAAGCGAGTTACATACTCACTTGGCGTTTTCTATGTGGATAAGTTTTGGTCTACTTGCCTGTGTAGTGGTGTGCAATGGATGCAAAGGCTTGATCCAAGATTGCAAATCCTTCACGTAGCTCTGCCTCTGTAACGTTACACGGTGGGCATACATGCATTCTGTTGAAGTTAGTAAAGGGCATCAGACCTAACTTCTTGCACGCAGCGACTAACTCGCCCATCGCAGGACTAGTGCCACCGTATGGAGCTAGTGGCTCGCGTGTAGCGCGATCCTTTACTAAGTCCAAGGCCCAGAAAACTCCGCGGCCACGAACCTCGCCAATAACTTTGTGCTTCGCCATTAACTCCTGCAGAAGCGGTTTGATAACCTTTTCGCCGATAGAGGCTGCGTTTTCAACCATCTTCTCATCGCTCATAGCATCGATCGTTGCCACAGCAGCAGCAGTTGCAAGTGGGTGCCCACTGTATGTGAGGCCACCTGGGAAGACTCGATCATCAAAGGTTGCAGCGATTTCATCGCTAATGATTACCCCGCCCATAGGCACGTAACCGCTATTTACACCTTTTGCAAAGACGATTAGATCTGGTTGTGCGCTCCAGTTTTGGAATGCAAACCACTTTCCTGTTCGGCCAAAACCAACCATGACCTCATCTGCTATCCACTTGATTCCATGCTTATCGCAGAGCGCACGAACGCCTTCAAGATAGCCATCAGGTGGGACCAATACTCCAGCGGTTCCAACTACTGATTCAATCAAAATCGCTGCAATGGTGTTTGGTCCTTCGAAGTTGATAACGCTCTCTAAGTGCTCAAGTGCTCGCTTGCACTCCTCTGCCTCATCCTTAGCCCAAAACTGTGTGCGGTATGTGTATGGACCGAAGAAGTGCACATGGCTTTGGGCGTGCTCATTTGGCCAGCGACGTGGGTCGCCGGTAGAGGCGATAGCTGCTGCGGTATTGCCGTGATAGCTTCGATAAAAAGAGAGGATCTTGTTGCGACCGGTATGAAGTCGCGCCATACGTATTGCGTTTTCAACCGCATCTGCGCCACCTGCTGTGAAGAAGACCTTGTGAAAGTGTCCGCCTGCGCGCTGTGTGATGCGCTTTGCAGCCTCACCGCGGGCTTCGTTTGCGTGCTGTGGCGCTACCGTTGTGAGCAAACCAGCTTGATCTTGAATAGCCTTAACAACCTTAGGGTGTTGAAAGCCAATATTTGTAAAGACTAGTTGTCCTGAAAAATCTAAGTACTTATTGCCGTCAAAATCCCAGAAGTAACTTCCTTCTCCACCAGCCACAGGCAGCGGAGAGATCTGTGACTGCGCAGACCATGAGTGAAAAACATGTGCGCGATCTGTAGCAAATACTTCTTTTCCA
>CAIMCU010000212.1 GCA_903839585.1 uncultured Actinomycetes bacterium
CCCCGGCTTCAAACTTTCTTGGAGCCGATGCCCAGGTTGCCGATGTCCTGGTGACACTTTCGATCATCGACCCACCAGTAAGGAAAGGTGGGAGCTGCGCTAAGAGTTCAGATTTCCCCCAGAAAACACCAACACCGGTTGGACCAACCGCCTTGTGACCTGAGAAAACCAAGAAATCTAATTCGAGTTGCTTGACATCAATTGGCATGTGCGGAGCTGACTGACATGCATCTAATACAACGACCGCGCCCACCGCATGTGCCCGTTTGATAATTTCGGCTAGTGGATTGATAGTTCCAAGAACATTTGATTGATGGGTTAGGGCAACAACCTTTGTATTCTCGGTAATAACCTTCTCAATATTTGTTAGATCTAGTCGGCCAGCTTCGGTGACTTCAAACCAACCTAATTGAGCGCCAGTACGGGCTGCCAACTGTTGCCACGGAATTAAGTTTGCGTGATGCTCCATCTCGCTTACAACGATCTTGTCCTTTGAATCAAGGAAGAATGGATTCCCCTTCGGGGCGTTGCCTATTGCGTACGCAATCAGATTGAGAGACTCTGTCGCACTTTTTGTGAAGACAACCTCATCTATCGACGCCTTAAGGAACTGTGCGACAACTGCTCGTGCATTTTCATAAGCATCCGTAGCCTCTTCAGCTAGCTGGTGAGCTCCTCGATGTACTGCAGCGTTATGAAAGCGATAAAAGTTTGACTCAGCATCGATAACTGCGTTTGGCTTTTGACTCGTTGCCCCACTATCTAGATAAACAAGGCGTTTTCCATCGCGAATTGTCCTGGTGAAGATAGGAAAATCCTTGCGAATGGCGACCGCATCAAATGTCATCTAAGCGCTGACGTACTCCGCATAACCATTGGCTTCAAGTTTCTCAGCCAACTCCGGTCCACCTTCTTCTACAACCTTGCCGTTGGCAAAGACGTGTACGAAATCAGGCTTAATGTATCGAAGGATTCGGGTGTAGTGAGTAATGAGAAGTACTCCAATATTATTGGCTTCCTTTGCTCGGTTGACACCCTCTGAAACGATACGAAGAGCATCTACATCTAACCCTGAATCTGTTTCATCCAAGATTGCGATCTTTGGCTTCAAGAGTTCAAGCTGCATAATTTCATGGCGCTTCTTTTCTCCACCAGAAAAACCTTCATTGACATTACGTTGCGCGAAAGCTGGATCCATGTTGAGAGCCTCCATCGCCTCTTTCACTTCGCCGACCCATGTGCGTAGCTTTGGCGCTTCGCCGCGAAGTGCAGTTGCAGCTGTTCGTAGGAAGTTTGAAACGGACACACCAGGTACCTCAACCGGATACTGCATAGCTAGGAACAATCCAGCCTTTGCACGTTCATCTACAGTCATAGCTAGTACATCTTCACCATCGAGTGTCACTGTGCCACCTGTGATTGTGTACTTCGGATGACCTGCGATTGAGTACGCAAGGGTTGATTTACCAGAACCGTTAGGTCCCATGATGGCGTGGGTTTGGCCAGACTTAATAGTTAAGTCGACGCCCTTTAAAATCTCTACCGAGCCGTTATCTGTGTCTACAGAGACTTTGAGGCCGCGAATTTCTAGAGTGCTCATTTTCTACCTTACCTACGCATCTACCGTGACGGAGTTTCCGTCGACGCTTACTGAAAAACTCTTTACCGGTGCTACAGCTGGCGGGGTTAACGCTTCCCCTGTGCGCAGATCAAACTCTGCCCCATGTAACCAAC
>CAIMCU010000213.1 GCA_903839585.1 uncultured Actinomycetes bacterium
AGATTCTTGAAGCTGTCTTAGAGGCCGGCGCTGAAGAGGTAAATGATCTCGGAGACTCCTTTGAAGTTGTTTGCGAGGCGAGCGACTTGGTAGCCGCCAGAACAGCGCTTCAAAGCTCCGGCGTTGATTACGAGTCTGCAGACTCTTCATTTTTGCCTTCGATGACTATTCCCCTTGATGCTGAAGGGGCAAAGAAGGTCTTCGAACTCATAGATGCCATTGAAGAGCTAGATGATGTGCAGAACGTTTTTAGCAACTTTGATGTATCCGATGAAGTTATGGCGAGCCTTTCCTAGAAGTTTTCAAGACGCTCCTAGGCTAGGAAGTTATGAGCCAGACACAAAAACGCATTCTAGGAGTTGATCCTGGATTGACCCGTTGCGGTGTTGGTGTCATCGAAGGCGCTGTCGGTGGAAAGATAAAACTTATCGGCGTTGGAGTAATCATGACCGACAGCGATACGGCGTTAGAGCACCGACTTCTGCAGCTTGAGCAAGAGTTAACAAAGTGGGTAGTGGCGCATAAGCCAGATGTGATTGCAATAGAGCGCGTCTTTTCGCAACATAATGTGCGCACTGTTATGGGAACCGGACAAGCTGCCGGTATTGCTCTTCTAGTAGCGGCAAAATCAGATACCCCAGTCATCATGCACACGCCCTCTGAAGTTAAGGCTGCCGTTACAGGGTCTGGCCGCGCCAATAAGGTCCAAGTTGCTCAGATGGTTGTCAAACTTCTCAATCTCAAGGAAGCGCCGAAACCCGTTGATGCTACCGATGCTCTAGCTCTCGCAATATGCAACCTTTGGCGCGGAGGCGGGAATGCAAAGATTGAATCGGCTCTAAAGGTTGAGAGATCGCGAATCGCAAAGTTGGCTAAAAGATGATCTCAACAATTAGTGGTGTTATTAAATCTCTTGGTGTCGACAAGCTGGTTATTGAGGTCGGGGGAGTTGGGTTCTCAATCAATGTCACTCATCAAACCTGCGCCGCATTGAATGTTGGGGTAGATGCCTCGCTCTTTACCTCATTAGTTGTTCGAGAGGATTCGCTAACACTCTTTGGCTTTATCGATGAGGAGTCACGAAATCTCTTTGAATTAGTTCAGACTGTAAGCGGTGTTGGTCCAAAGGTAGCTCTGTCTATTCTTGGAGCGCTTACACCTGATCTTCTTGCTCTAGCGATTTCACAGGAAGATACCTCTGCACTCGAAAAGGTTCCGGGTATTGGTCGAAAAGGTGCAGCAAGAATGATTTTGGAGCTCAAAGGGAAGGTTCAAGCAAGTAACCTTGCGCACTCAGAGCTTTTGCATCATCAACCTATTTGGAGAGAGCAGTTAGTGAGCGCATTAATCTCTCTTGGTTACTCAGCAAAGGACTCCGACGCCGCTATTTCACAGGTTGTTACCCATGTAACTTCACAAGGAATCGATGCTTCGAAGATGGAGTTATCTCAACTCCTAAAGCTAGCCCTTCAATCTGGTGGTAGATGATGAGTGAAGACCGTTTAGTATCACCTGGTTCATCACAAGATGACAGCTCAATCGAGTACGCCTTAAGACCGAAGAGTTTGGATGAGTTCATAGGACAGGAGCGCGTTCGCTCCCAAATTAGCGTCTTACTGCAGGCCGCCAAAAAGAGAGGCGCGCCCGCCGATCACATTCTGCTCTCAGGACCTCCAGGTCTTGGTAAAACTACTTTGGCGATGATTCTTGCAAGTGAGATGGATACTCCGATTCGAATCAGTAGCGGTCCTGCGATTACACATGCTGGTGACTTAGCCGCCATTCTCTCTTCACTGGTTGAAGGCGAAATATTTTTCCTTGATGAGATTCATCGACTTCCAAGGCCTGCCGAAGAGCTTCTCTACTTGGCGATGGAGGATTTTCGAGTAGATGTAGTTGTTGGTAAAGGTCCAGGTGCAACAGCGATTCCACTTCAACTGCCGCGTTTTACTTTGGTGGGAGCAACAACTAGAGCTGGCTTACTTCCAAGTCCATTGCGAGATCGTTTCGGATTTACAGCGCACCTTGATTTCTATGAATCTATGGAACTAGAAGAAGTAATTCGACGAAGCGCTGCCTTGTTGCATCTTGAGATAGATGTAAAAGCGATCTCTGAGATTGCTGGTCGATCACGAGGAACTCCACGCATCGCTAACCGTTTACTAAGACGCGTACGTGATTTTGCGCAGGTCAACGGTTCAAACTCCCTTACTCATCAGGATTCACTCAACGCGCTCGAGATGTATGAGGTAGATGAGATGGGTCTGGATCGACTCGATCGCGGGGTGCTGCTTGCATTGATTGAACGGTTCAATGGAGGACCGGTAGGTCTTTCCACATTGGCTATCGCCGTCGGTGAAGAGATCGAAACCGTTGAATCTGTGGCCGAACCCTTCCTAGTGCGAAACGGTTTCATGGCGAGAACCCCTCGCGGTCGAGTAGCAACAGCCCTTGGATGGAGCCATTTGGGACGAACACCACCCGCTGGAGCTTTGACCCTTTTCGACACACCTGCGCCTGACGCCTAGACTCTCCTCTTATGTCCACACCTATTAAAACTGTAAAGAGTTCAGCTCGCCCTGGACGCTCATTGGCCATCCTTGCCGTGATCATTTTGGGGCTGTTAGTCACCGCCCTTATTCAGGGGGCGACGAGCGTGAAACTCGGACTTGATCTTCGTGGCGGTACAAGTGTGACGCTCCAGCCTCGTGCATCCAATGCATCGGACAAGGTAACTTCAGAGGCGATCGATCAAGCTGTTTCAATTATTCGTCAACGCGTTAACTCACTTGGCGTCGCAGAGAGTGAAGTATCGGCACAGGGCAGTGGAACCAATCGACAAATTGTGATCTCGGTACCAGGAGATAGCGGACGTAGAGTTGTAGATCTCGTAGGTCAAACAGCTGAGCTTCGCTTTCGTCAAGTCTTAGCAACCGGATCTGGCGTACCAGCAGCCTCCGATACTTCAACGGCAGCAACACCTGTTAATGGGGTGACGCCTGAACTAAACGCCAAGTATGCATCTCTAGATTGCACCAATATCGCAAATCTTGAAGGTACCGGAACCGATAATCCAAGTGACACGATTGCAGCTTGTTCTCGCGATGGTGGTACTAAGTACATTCTCGCTCCGGCTGAGGTACTGGGGCGACAGGTTTCAAAGGCTGCTGCAGGAATTGCAACGCAATCTGGTAACCAATGGATTGTGACCCTTGATTTCAATGGAGAAGGAACATCAGCATTCGGTGCACTCACATCTCGAGTTACATCACTTGGTGCACCATTAAACCAAGTAGCTATTGTGCTTGATGGTTTAGTTGTATCTGCTCCAACCATTAACGAAGCTATCCCATCAGGAAGTGCGCAAATTAGCGGATCGTTTACATCTACTGAGGCACAGGATTTAGCGAATGTTTTGAAGTATGGAGCCCTCCCATTGGCATTTGATCGCGGAGAGGTTCAGCAAGTTTCACCTACCCTTGGCTCTGAACAGTTAAGCGCCGGTTTACTTGCCGGATTGCTAGGTCTTGGTTTAGTACTGATTTACTCGATGCTCTACTACCGTGGACTCGGAATCGTAACCGTTGGCTCACTTGCGATAGCGGCAGGGCTTCTTTATCTACTCTTTCTTGTCTTGGGTGAGACGATTGGATTTACGCTGACTTTGGCAGGAATCGCGGGAGCCATTGTTGCGATCGGTGTTACGGCGGACTCGATTATCGTTTACTTTGAGAGAATTAGGGATGAGGTGCGAGAAGGTAGATCGCTTCGTTCGGCGGTCGAGAGCGGATGGGTTAAAGCGCGTCACACGATTATCGTGGCTGACGCTGTTTCGCTGATTTCGGCCTTACTTCTCTACTTCTTCGCAGTTGGTGGCGTTCGCGGATTCGCATTTACCTTGGGCCTAACTACCCTGGTCGACTTATTGGTCGTATTCATGTTTACAAAGCCGTTAGTAACGGTTTTGGCACGCCTTCACTTCTTTTCTAGTGGACATCGACTCTCAGGCTTCTCCGCTAAGAGCATCGGCTTAAAGAATCTAACTGAGAAAGTGGAGGCATAAGTTATGTCAAAGTTAACTGGGCTTGGTGGCCGCCTTTACTCAGGTGAGACCTCCTTTAACTTCATCGAAAGACGCCGTACTTGGTATGCGGTTTCAGCGCTGTTCATACTCTTATCTACTGCAGCTCTGGCAATTCAAGGTCTGCACCTGGGCATTGAGTTCAAGGGCGGATCTAGTTACACCGTTAACAAAGCTACAGCGACGGTTGAACAAGCCCGATCTGCTGTCGAATCTGTTGGCATTAGTGGAGAGCTCATTGTCCAAAAGATTGGTGATGACAAGGTTCGCGTTCAAACCGGTGCACTTACATCGGCACAATCTAAAGCTGTTGAGGCAGCCCTGGTACAAGAGTTCTCAATTACAGCAGAGTCAATTGATACTCAACTAGTGGGTCCATCATGGGGTAAGGAGATCACACAAAAAGCTCTCTACGGTCTGATCGCCTTTCTCTTAGTCGTCATGTTGTTCCTGGCGATGACCTTTGAGCCAAAGATGGCAATTGCTGCAATTGTCGCAGTGGTGCACGATGTCTTTATCACCGTTGGAATCTATGCTCTTGTTGGATTTGATGTCACGCCGGCTACAGTCATTGGTTTTCTAACCATTCTGGGTTACTCGCTCTATGACACGGTGGTTGTCTTCGACAAGATCCGCGAAAATACAAAGGGAATCGTCGCTTCCGGAAAGATGACCTACTCACAGGCGGTAAATCTAGGTGTTAACCAGACGATAGTTCGATCAGCAAACACCTCTTTAATTGCGCTGTTACCAGTCGGTTCGATCCTCTTTGTAGGTGCTGGTCTATTAGGAGCAGGTACTCTCAAAGATCTCTCCTTAGCTCTCTTTATCGGTCTTGCTGTTGGTACATACTCATCAATCTTTATTGCACCTCCGATACTTGCTTCATTGCGCGAGAAGGAGCCTGCAATGGTTGCTTTATCCAAGCGTGTTGCATCTCGTGGTGGTGCGCCTGTGGCAGAGAGTGCAGTTGCAGGAATTCGTCCAAGTATCGGTCGAGGACCTCGCAATCAACCAAAGCGCAAGGGCCGCAAGTAGTTGCACAATGGACACTCTCGTACAACCGCTTTTAGCGGAGGTAAAAGAGCATGATCCAAACGCTGCGTTAAGTGAGATAGAGCGCGCATTCGAGATAGCTAAAGCTGCTCACGCAGGTCAAAAGAGAAAATCCGGTGAGGATTACATCACCCATCCAGTAGCTGTTTCACAGATTTTGGCTGAGCTCGGTTTAAATGATCAGACGATCATCGCCTCACTTCTGCATGACACGGTAGAGGACACCCCGTACTCACTTACCCAACTCCGTAAAGATTTTGGGGATGAGATTGCAAATCTCGTCGATGGTGTTACTAAGTTGGACAAGTTGACGTACGGCCCTACAGCTGAAGCTGAGACTGTTCGTAAGATGATTGTCGCCATGTCCCGTGACATCCGTGTTCTAGTCATCAAATTAGCTGATCGCTTACACAATGCACGGACATGGAGTTTCGTCTCTCCTGAGAGCGCCTCAAGAAAGGCTAGAGAGACCTTAGATATATACGCCCCGTTAGCCCATCGCTTGGGTATGAACGCAATCAAGTGGGAGCTAGAAGATCTCTCCTTCGAGGTGCTTGAACCAAAGAAGTTTGAGGAGATTTCCAGATTAGTCGCAGAGCGCTCACCATCCAGAGATGCTCTTACAAAAGAGGTTATAGAGACGGTTCAATCAGATTTATCTTCCGATGCAATTTCAGCAAGTGTTACCGGGCGTAAGAAACACTTCTATAGTGTCTATCAAAAGATGGTTGTGCGCGGACGCGAGTTCAACGATATTTACGATCTAGTCGGCATTCGTGTTCTAGTAAATGATGTACGTGACTGTTATGCAGTACTGGGATCTATACATGCACGGTGGAGCCCTGTCCCTGGGCGCTTTAAGGATTACATTGCAATGCCCAAATTCAATCTCTATCAATCTCTTCACACCACGGTTATTGGTCCCACCGGAAAAGCCATCGAGATTCAGATTCGAACCTATGACATGCATGCCAGAGCAGAGTTTGGTATCGCAGCGCACTGGAAATATAAGCAGGGCAACGAGACGGAGAACACTTCACCTGAGATGCTTTGGCTACGTCAACTTCATGAATGGCAGAAGGAGACTGAGGATCCATCAGAGTTCTTAGAAGCGCTGCGCTTTGATTTAGGAAGCCCTGAAGTTTTCGTCTTCACTCCAAAGGGGAGTGTGATCGCACTCCCAGGAGGATCGACACCAGTTGATTTTGCCTACACAGTACATACCGATGTAGGCAATCGTTGCGCCGGCGCAAAGGTAAATGGTCGCTTAGTACCGCTTGAAACAAAGCTGGTAAATGGTGATGTTGTCGAGGTTGTCACCAACAAGAGTGAGAGTGCAAGTCCGAGCAGGGATTGGCTAAATTTTGTTAAATCACCGCGGGCTCGATCAAAGATAAAAGCCTGGTTTAGCAAGGAGCGTCGTGAAGAGGCTATCGATGCTGGCCGTGAATCGATAGCTCGGCAGATGCGAAAAGCTGGTCTTCCACTTCAAAAGATCTTTGCTGGACACTCACTTCTAGAGCTGGCGCATGAGATGCGCTACCCAGATATTTCGGCTCTCTACAGCGCGGTGGGGGATGGGCACGTTTCTGCAGCCTCTGTCATTGAGAAACTGATTGTTGCTATGGGTGTTGAGGATTCACATCCAGAAGCATCTCTAGAGAGCATCCCAACTGGAACACCCATTAGTAAGAGATCGAGCAACTCAATCGAGGTTGAAGGAGTCGGTGATGTGCTGGTAAAGCTTGCGCGTTGTTGCACCCCTGTACCAGGTGATCCGATCATGGGGTTCGTCACTCGCGGAAGCGGAATCTCTGTTCACCGTGAAGACTGTATTAACGCTACCGATTTACAGAAGTTTCAAAGCGATCGCGTTGTGCGCGTTAAGTGGCTTGCAGGAGCTGCATCGATTTTCTTAGTAAATATCCAGGTAGAAGCCCTCGACAGATCACGACTTCTAGCAGATGTAACGAGGGCGCTATCTGAGCAGCATGTAAATATCTTGAGCGCTTCTGTGAGCACATCCAAGGATCGAACCGCCATCTCTAAGTTCACCTTTGAAATGGCAGATGCGACACACCTTGATTCAGTGTTAAGCGCAGTACGCCAAGTCGAAGGGGTTTACGACGTCTACAGACTTTAGAAGCTAGTTGAACTCGGCTAGTGACTTTTGCGCTTCTTCAAGCCAGACACGACGAGCGGTTGCGGACTCAAGGGCCTCATTCGCTTTCTTAGCATTTCCAGAAGCCTGGGCCTTTGCCGCAATCTTTTCGTAGTTTTCGATGGCATCACTTAGTTGTTTTACAACATCTAGAGCGCGTGCTTTTGCTGCTGGATCACTCTTGCGCCAAAGATCTGCTTCAGCTGATTTAATAGCCTCTTCAACCTTTGCAACGCGAGCATCTAAAGCCGCTCGTTTATCGCGATTGGTCATTCCAATCTTTACCCATTGATTCATCAACTCGCGAAAGGCGTTCTTAGCGGCCTTTACATCGGTAAATGGAATAAGAGCTTCGAACTGTGGAACAAGCGCCTCTCGCTTCTCCAGATTTGCAACCATTGAAACCTCACGCTTTTCAAGGTCGGCATTCTTTGCTGTAAAGAAGGTGTCTTGTGCGGTCTTAAATCGAGCCCAGAGCTTGGCGTCATCACTTGGCTTTCCACGTCCTGCAGCTTTCCATGAGTCCATGAGAGATTTGAATCGACGAGCTGTTGCTACCCAATCAGTTGATGTAGCGAGCTTTTCCGCCTCTTCGATGATCTCCTTCTTTGCCGTACTTACCTGTGAAGATGTAGCTTCGAGCGCAGCAAAGTGTGTCCGACGACGCTTATCGAACTTATTGCGAGATGAGGAGAAACGCTTCCAGAAATCGGCATCTGATTTCTTATCTAGACGTGGCGCCAACTTCCATTCATCTAGAAGAGTCTTTAAGCGGTCGCCTGTTACCTTCCAGTTTTCAGATAAGGCTAGTGACTCAGCCTCTGCAACGATCTTTTCCTTTTCGATAATAATCTGTTCGCGACGAGCTGCTTTAGCAACAGCCTCAGCTGCCTTCTTAGCCTCGTACTTTTCGCGATGGCCTTCAATCAGGGGTTCGATCTGTTCAACTGAAGCAGCTAGAGCTGCTAAATCTCCAACACCATTTAACTCACGTACTTGTTGGCGAAGCTTCTTAACAGCTTCATAAGCATCATCAGGAACCATCGCACCACTTGCTATGCGGGCGGCAGTTAGTGCTACTTCAGAGGCGAGAGCTTCAAACTTTCGCACAAAGTAGGTGAGCGCTTCTTCCGCGCTCTTTCCCGGATAAGAGCCAACCGGTTTGTTGCCTTCTGGGGTTATGACGTGAACGGTTCCATCCTCACCAACGTGACCAAACTTTGCTGGATCACCTACAAGAGCAGAGGCGGCACTTGCTCCGCCAATAAGTGGTGCAGGGGTGATTGATGCTGGATTGATTCCTTCGGTCATGGAGTTTCCCTTTCAGCGCGTCGGCTTTTGGCCTTCGTTGTTTATGGTGTTTGTGAAGTGTTTTAACTGGAGTAAAAGGTACCCTGTCCTGAGTCAGAGCGTAAATTTAAGCGCAGTTATAGGGCTCTTGTGCGGGGCGTTATGGGGTGAGGAAGTGCTCGTCAAATCATTCCCGGCACCCATGTATGCGACGAACTGCTGGATCATTGCATCAGGGGTAGGGCAAGAGTGCATCATCGTCGATCCAGGGATGCCTGATATTTCACATGAGATTGAGGCCATTGTCTCTGAGCACAAGTTGAAACCAGTTGCCGCCCTTCTAACCCACGGACATCTAGATCACACCTTTTCTGTTAAACCACTTGCAGATGGTTATGGAATAGATGCATATATTCATTCTGAAGATCGAACTGCTCTGGCTAGCCCTGAGAAGATTCATGGCGCAGCGTTCATAGAGGCGCTGAGCGGATTAGAGTTTGAAGAACCCATCTCAGTTAAAGAGCTTCGTAACGGCGCAGTTTTGAACTTTATAGGCATGCAAATTACCGCGATACACGCTCCAGGCCATACCGCGGGTTCGTTGATGTTTGATATTAACGGCGAGTTATTAGTAAGTGGTGACGTTCTCTTCGCGGGCTCTATTGGTCGAACAGACCTACCCTCTGGTTCGGCTGAGCAGATGCGCAAAACTCTTAAGAGTAAGGTCCTTACCCTTTCCGATGATTTTCGCGTACTCACGGGACACGGTGCTGAAACAACCATCAAATACGAGCGCGCAAACAACCCTTATCTGAAAGAATTACGGGCATGAAGTTCGAGAAGATTGCAGCACCAAAAGGGGTAAGCGAGTACGCGCCCCCAGACTCCGCTGCCTTCGAGTGGGTACGACAATCCTTAATCGATCCTGCAAAGTTAGCTGGCTATCAATTGATCGAGCTTCCAGTCTTTGAAGACACAACTCTCTTCTCTCGGGGAGTGGGTGAATCGACAGATGTTGTCTCAAAGGAGATGTATACCTTTGAGGATCGCGGCGGAAGATCGATCACCCTTCGCCCCGAAGGCACCGCTGGTGTTATGCGAAGCGTTATCGAAAACAGTTTGGATCGAGGCCAACTTCCGGTAAAAGTTTGGTACTCCGGAGCGTTCTTTAGGGCCGAGCGTCCTCAGGCGGGTAGATACCGACAGTTCTATCAGGTGGGTGTCGAAGCGATTGGATTAGATGACCCAGCTATTGATGCAGAGGTCATAGCCATTGCAGATCGTGGTTTTAAGAAGATAGGTCTAAAAAACTATCGTCTTGAGATTACATCTTTGGGTGATGCAAAATCTCGTGCTGCTCATCGAGTTGACCTGCTTAAGTTTATTTCCACTCTCACATTAGATGAGGCAACCGCTGCGCGAGCAGCAATCAATCCGCTGCGTCTCTTTGATGACAAGCGGGATGAGATGAAGCAGGCGATGGAGAAGGCACCACTTCTTATGGATTATCTCTCACCTGAGTCGGAGTCTCATTTCAAGCAGGTGCTTGCATATCTTGCCGCGCTTAAGGTTGAGTATGTATTGAATCCTCGAATGGTTCGCGGTCTGGATTACTACACCGGAACAACATTTGAGTTTGTACATTCAGATTTGGGCGCTCAATCCGGAATTGGCGGGGGAGGCAGATACGACGGCTTGATGGAGACGCTGGGAGGACAAAATCTCTCAGGAATTGGTTTCGGCTTAGGCGTTGATCGCGCCCTTCTTGCCGCGAAGGCAGAAGGCTTGATCGCAAAGAGCGCTTTCTCCTCAGATCTATTTCTTATTCCATTGGGAGATAATGCAAAGGGTGCCGCTCTTTCGATATCAGCGCAGTTGTGCGAATTAGGGATAGTTACAGAGATAGCTTTCGGTGATCGAGCGCTTAAGGGCGCGATGAAAGCTGCAGATAAGAGCGGCTCACGCTATGTAATCGTCCTGGGGGAGGCTGAGTTGGCCTCGGGGCAGGTTGAGATAAAGCGCATGTCAGATGGAGCTACATCCTCCGTTAAGATTAGCGACTTAAGCGGTTTTGCTTTCGACAAATAAGGGCGGCACACTCAATGTTACGTACTCACGATGCGGGCGAACTACGTGCATCCCACGCTGGTAAATCGGTAACCCTTGCTGGATGGGTCGCAAGACGACGTGACCACGGCGGTGTTGCCTTTATCGATCTTCGCGACGCTACAGGTTCAGTTCAAGTAGTCATTAGAGATGAGTCCGTGGCTAGCTCCTTACGTGCTGAGTACTGCTTAATGATTACGGGGGAGGTAGTTCTTAGACCTGCCGGAAATGAGAACTCAGCACTTCCCACAGGTGCAATTGAGGTTATGGGCGATGATGTTGTTGTATTAAGTGAGTCCGCTCCACTTCCATTCCCAGTTGATTCAGGTTCCGATGCCGATATCTCTGAAGAGGTACGACTTAAGTATCGATACTTAGATCTACGTCGCGAAAAGCCTTCATCTAATCTGCGACTGCGTTCGAAGGTGACCTCAACAATTCGCCGTGTAATGGAGGATTTGGAGTTTCTAGAGATAGAGACGCCATATCTGACCCGTTCAACACCTGAAGGTGCACGTGACTTTCTAGTTCCTGTTCGTCTTCAACCAGGTAGTTGGTATGCGCTTCCAC
>CAIMCU010000214.1 GCA_903839585.1 uncultured Actinomycetes bacterium
GCACGCTCATCCGCGAGCGTCTGCACAGCGATCTCCAGCAGCTCGTCATCGACCGGGCGCTGAAGTCCTGCCTTCTCGTCTGCGGCCTGCTGCTTTGCGAGCGCGGCCTGCACATCTTCAGGCGACATCTCCGGCGACGGCGACGCCTCGATCTTCCAGTTCTTCTCAAAGAAAAGGGAAGCTCGATGATTCGAGATCTAAAAGAGGGATGGGTTGAGTTCACATCTCGATCATGGGTAGTCGCGATGGTAATCGCATTCGCCGCCATTAATTTAGGGTTTGAAGCGCTTCTACAAGTTCTGGGACCGTTGAACTACAACGCTACAAGTAACGGGCCAAAGTTTTGGTCTTATAACCTCGCTGCTTTAACGGTAGGCATGTTTCTAGGAAGTGTAATCTCGCTCAAGGTTAAGTTTAAAAGACCTTTGTTTATTGCAATGATCTTTATCTCCCTCTCCGCCATCTGGGATTTTTCTCTTGCATTTCAAGCTCCATTAATCCTCTCCTTGTTTTGTGCCATGCTCTCTGGGATTGCTGTCGACATCTTCATGGTTATCTGGAATACCTCGCTTCAGAGCCACGTCCCCGAAGCCGCCTACTCGCGCGTTGTTGCCTACGATGCTTTAGGCTCATATGGAATCGCTCCCATTGGGGTCGCCATAGCAGGACCGATGGCCCACTACTTCGGCGTGAGTACGATGATTCTGATGACTGGCTGTATTACTTTGACGGCCGCAGCTCTTTCACTCTTCGTTAAATCGGTGCGAGAACTAAGAAATTAGCTCTATCTGCGGTTGACTTGCAACAACGAACTCCTCGTGAGAAGTATCTGAGAAACTTTGTTACTTTTCCTTCCTACATCCTTACCTCCTCTAGATTGAATGCGAGAAACTCATGTCAGATGCAACTAACTGGTCTTTCGAGACTTTGCAGATCCATGCAGGTCAGAGCCCTGATCCGACCACTGGTGCGCGCGCGCTCCCGCTTTATCAAACAACTGCATATCAGTTCCGAGATACAAAGCATGCGGCGGATCTCTTTGGTCTAGCTGAGTTAGGCAATATCTATACACGAATCATGAACCCAACTCAGGATGCAGTTGAACAGAGAATTGCAGCGCTCGAAGGTGGAGTGGCAGCGCTTCTACTTTCATCTGGTTCAGCAGCGACTGCGTTTGCAGTGATGAACGTTGCAGAAGCCGGGGATCACATCGTTTCTAGTCCTAGCCTTTACGGTGGAACTTATAACCTGTTCCATTACACGCTTCCAAAGTTTGGTATCGAGGTTACATTCGTTGATAACCCTGAAGATCCAGAGTCATGGCGTAAAGCGACACGTGAAAACACAAAGGCGTTCTTCGGCGAGACGATTGCTAACCCTAAGAATGAACTTCTAGATATCGCCGCAGTAGCAAAGGTTGCACATGAGGTAGGAGTGCCACTTATTGTGGATAACACAGTTGCTACTCCATTTATTATCAAGCCAATCGAACACGGTGCAGATGTAGTTATTCACTCTGCAACCAAGTTCTTATCTGGTCACGGCAATGCAGTAGTTGGTGCGATTGTAGATTCAGGAAAGTTTGATTACGCCAAGTATCCAGCCAGGTTTAAGAGCTTCAATGAGCCAGACCCTAGCTACCACGGTTTGGTTTTTGCTCAAGCTCTCGGCGTAGGTTCAGCATTCGGTGCAAACCTTGCTTACATCTTTAAGATTCGCCTACAACTTCTTCGAGACATCGGAGCGGCTGTTTCACCATTTAACGCGTGGTTACTTGCACAAGGTCTTGAGACTCTTAGCCTTCGTATGGAACGCCATATTCAAAACACTAAAGAGGTTGCAACCTGGCTTGAGAAGCATCCAGATGTTGAAAAGGTGAACTACGCATCCTTGCCATCTTCAAAGTACAACGCACTTGCTAAGAAGTACGCACCTGCTGGATCAGGTTCAGTGCTCTCCTTCGAGCTAAAAGGTGGCATTGAAGCAGGCAAGAAGTTCGTTGAGTCTCTTAAACTATTTAGCCATGTGGCCAATATTGGCGATGTTCGTTCATTGGTTATTCACCCAGCAACTACTACGCACTCACAGCTCAGCGCTGATGAGCAGTTGGCGGCAGGTGTTACTCCTGGACTCGTACGCTTGAGCCTAGGCCTTGAAAATATCGCTGACATCAAGTCGGATCTAGAGGTTGGATTTAAAGCTGCGAAAGGTTAATCAGGCTCATTAAGGCGTAGAGTTCTTACATGAGCGAGGTTGTAAAGACGAGCGAGGCGATAGCACCGCCCAAGTTACGTGGGTGGTTTCACTTAGGGGCAACGCCTCTTGTGATTATCGCTTCGCTTGTCTTATTTATTCTCAGCCGTGACTCCTTTAAGTTTGCTGTAGCCCTTTACTCAATTACGGCAATCACTCTCTTTAGCGTCTCTGCTATTTATCACCGTGTCCCATGGTCACCTGCCAAGAAGAAGATTTGGCGCCGTTGGGATCATGCAAATATCAATCTATTAATCGCCGGTTCCTACACACCCTTTGCCGTCTCACTCCTTGAGGGGCGCGATCGCACTGTTCTCTTATCGGTTGTTTGGACAGGGGCGCTTATCGGAGTTGCGGTGCGAGTCTTTTGGATTGGAGCCCCACGTTGGCTCTACGTTGCTAACTACCTCGTGCTTGGATGGGTTGCGGTGATTTACACACCTCAGCTTTATAGGGAGGGTGGGCTGTGGGTCTTACTTCCTATTATTTTCGGTGGTCTTTTGTACTCGGTTGGCGCCATTTTTTACGCACTAAAGCGCCCCGGTAGAAACGCTAAGTACTTCGGCTTTCATGAGCTCTTCCATATCTTCGTGCTCGCTGCGTGGATCTCCCAGTACCTGGCCGTCTCAATCGCCATCTACCGGAACTAGGCACCATGGCTATGGGTGATTCCACGCTCACCCTCTCCAGCTTTTGGTCATATCCATCTTTGCCCTAATCTATGACCATGAGCGAGAAGAATTCATTTAAGAGCTGGGTTGGCTTTAAAGAGGCTGAGAGCGCGGCTCCAAGTTCAGTTGACCGCATCCGTGAACTTGAATCACAGTTAGCAGATCTTCGTTCCCGTCGTGACGTTACATCACTTAGCCGTGAAGAGTTTGAAATTTTGGCGACAGAGACTGCGATGTCAATGATTAAGTCTGCGCAAGCGCGCGAATCCAAAGCGATGAACTCTGCTGAGCGACTCATCAAAGAGGCAGCAAGTAGCGCTAAAGATGCTGTTGAGTCAGCAGAGAATAAGGCTCGCACAATTCTCTCGGGTGCTGAGTCCCGCGGCCGTCGGTACATCACTACCGCTGAAGCTGAAGCGGCAGAGATAACACGCGATGCTAACCGAGAAGCACAATCAATCTTTGAAGAAAAACGTCGCGAGGCAGCTCTTATTGCACAAGCTGCTCGTCGCGAAGGTGAAAAAATCATCGCTACAGCTACCAATGAGGTCGGAAACTACCGTCAATGGCTTACGGGAGTGGTTTCAGAGGCTGAGCGTCTTTACAGAGTACAAACGCAGTCACTTGATGCTGCAGAGAACGCGATTGCTCAGAGCCGTTCGCGTTTGGACTCTGCATTCGAGCGCCTAGCGGATCTCCAGAAGAGCGTCGTAGACAATCTCAACTCAGATAACACAATCATTAGTACTGGTCCCAAGCAGGTTTCAAGCCAGCGCACAAAGCCGGCGCTTGAAGGACCTCGATCCTCTTCTAAGAAGAAAACAGCTAAAAAAGCTTCAGCTAAACGCCGTTAATTAAATGGCAACACAGCGCGGAATTCAGTACATCCCTGCAGTCGATGGATTGCGTGCTGTTGCTGTCATCGCGGTTATTCTCTATCACTTAGGTTTTAACTGGATACCGGGTGGATTTTTAGGTGTTGATCTCTTCTTTGTGATCTCAGGTTACGTAATCACCCGATTGATTTTGGATTCAATTCAGCGAAGCGGTGGATTAGATTTGCGAGCATTTTATCTTGCGCGCATTCGACGACTTCTTCCACCTTTAGTGTTTATGGTTTTCTCCACACTTATCTTTGTCAGCTTGTGGGCTCCAGATACCATTAAACGATTTCTTACAGACACACCTTTCGCTCTCTTTGGCGGAATGAACTGGTGGCTAGTGTTTCGAAACCAAGATTACTTCGAAGCGATAGGTCGCCCTCCACTTCTTCAACATACTTGGTCTCTTGCTGTGGAAGCACAGTTCTATCTGGTTTGGCCCCTCATCCTTCTCCTTGTTTTAAAGCGCTTTGGAAAGAAGAAGATCCCTGGAGCTGCCCTCCTTATCGCTCTTACCTCGGGTTTAGTTCTACTCTTTGTTTCATACGAGTTAGATTCATCAAGCTCATCTAAGGTTAGCCACGTCTACTTCGGAACCGATACACACAGCATCGGATTATTCCTTGGAGCGGCTTTAGCGGTTAGTTGGATACCGCAGAACTTCCATCAGCAAGTCTCTAAAAAGGCCCAGAACTTTATTGATGGAATTGGAGTTTTTGGCTTCATCGGAATCATTGCATGTTTCCTTTTGATAGATGAATCAAAACCTGCTCTCTATCGCTTAGCCTTCCCACTTGCTGGATTATTCGGAGCTGCGATCCTTTGTTCAATCGTTCATCCCGCTTCACGTTTTGCACCAATTCTTCGTAACAAAGTTCTCCTATGGATTGGAGAGCGTTCATACGCAATCTATCTATGGCACTGGGTTATCTTTCAAATCACTCGCCCATCAGTGGATTTAGAGGGCCAATCGTGGGCTCTCTACACTCTTAGATTCTTGATCGTCTTAGCTCTTGCAGATATTTCGCTCAGAGTTGTTGAGCTTCCGATCAGAAGTGGAGCGGTTTCCTACTGGTTTAAGGGAATGAAGTATCGAACTGTAAGAGTTCGTCGTCGCCAACAGATTTTGGTGGCAATCGCATCAGCAGTAGTCATCATTACCTCAGTTACAACCTCTACCTATGCAATTTCGCAGGACAATAAAGAGGCGCAAGCATTAAAGGACTCACTTACCGTTACAGAAACAGAGCCTGTAATCACCGATGCTTCTAACCCTGGACTATGGGTGACTGGGGACTCCGTAATTCTTGGTATCCGCCATGAACTCGGTGCGCGATCCCCTATTGGGCTGATTAATGCAAGAGTTGGCAGACAAGCTGGTGAACTTAAAGAGGTAATTGCAAAGGATTTATCTACCATGAATAAATCCACGATAGTTTTCAACTTAGGTAATAACAATGCGCTAACACGCACTGATGTTGAAGAGATTTTTGAGTTAATCAAGGATCAGCCAAAGATTATTGTTGTAAATACAGCGGTGCCAAGGCCTTGGAAGGATCCAAACAACGCATTGATTAAGGAGATTGCTGGTAAGTACTGGCAGGTGAGTTTAGTTGATTGGGCTGTGATATCAGATGGACATCCTGAATACTTTGCTCCTGATGGTGTTCACCTTGTCGCAACCGGTGTTACCGCATACGTAAATGAGATTGAAAAAGTACTTTAAGTAGAAATAAAAAATCCCGCCTTTTAAGGGCGGGATTTTTTACTCAAATACTTACTCCCACTGACCTGCGAATCCGAAGATCTTTGCTGATGCAATCTGACCATCAGAGTAAACAGATGAAACACGGAAAGCTGTTTCTCCATCCTCTGAGCTCTTAGTGAATGCCTGAATTAATGTTCCAGCAGGAAGCTGTGCGACCTCGCTCCACTCGCCACGGTTTGAACGGGTCTCAACCTTGTATCCAGTTAACCCATCTACTGATGCAGGGGCTTTCCAGGTGATGTTAAGAACAGAACGATCAGCGTTTCCCCAGTTTCCGATGAAGCGTCCTGGTGCTTCAACTGTTGCGACTGGTTCTGAAGATGATGACTCTGATGCTGATGGCTCAGCACTTGGTGACTCTGATTCAGTTGCAGACATTGTTGGAGCTGGTGCTGCTGAGTCATCGCTGTCTTTTCCGCCGGAAAGAACTAGAGCGGCAAGAAGTACGATGGCAACGAGCACTGCAAATACAACCTTTGGTGAAGTTCCTTGCTTTGGCTTGGCAGATGGCTTCTCGGTTGAACGCGCCGCGGCAGCTGTTGTGCGATTAGCTGCTGGAGTCGTTGACACGTTTACGCGATCGCGTGAACCAGATGTTGGTACTGGAGGAACTACAAACTTTGATGTAGAGGTCGAACGCTTAGCTGACTTCTTTACAGCACGCTTTGCTGTCTTTTTAGCTGCACTCTTCTTAACTGTGCGCTTTGCCGTTGACTTCTTAGCCGTTGACTTCTTAGCCGTTGACTTCTTAGCAACCTTCTTAGCTGCACTCTTCTTGACTGTGCGCTTTGCAGTTGACTTCTTAGCTGCACTCTTCTTAACGGTGCGCTTAGCGGTTGACTTCTTGGCAACCTTCTTAGCTGCTGACTTCTTCTTAACTGCCACGTTGACTCCTTGGATAGCTCTTTGCGTAAACCGACGCACTCGGACAGGGATAAGTTTAGCCTAGAGATTTAAGAGCTTCTATTACATCGGGTGCAATCGCCCGCAGGGCTTTACCGCGATGGCTGATTTGATCCTTTTCCTGCGGGCTCAACTGCGCACTAGATACCGAGTAACCGGCAGGTTTAAAGATGGGGTCATACCCAAAGCCTCTCTCACCCTCAGGTGAAAAAAGTATCTCTCCCTCGAAGTCAGCCAAGCGAGTGACTACTTCTCCACTGGGCAGGGCAAATGCGGCAGCGCAGGTAAAGCGTGCCCCTCTTTCACCTGCAGGAACCTCAGCCATCGACTCCAATACCTTCGCATTGTTTGCTAAATCATTTCCATGTTCACCGGCCCAACGAGCCGAAAAGATTCCCGGATCTCCATTTAAAAAATCAATACACAATCCGCTGTCATCTGCGATAGCAGGGATACCAGTGACATCGCACATCTGTCGCGCCTTAAGAACGGCGTTCTCTTCAAAGGAAGAGCCAGTCTCATCAACCTCATGTGCTTGCGGAAAGTCTTCTAAGCCCAGTAACTCAATCTCACCGGGAGCAATACTTTCAAGGATGCGTCGAAACTCCTCAATCTTTCCCTTATTTCGAGTCGCAAGAAGCAACTTAGAGGGCATCTTTTTCTTTCGCTTACTTTTTAAGTGCGTTGCTCTGTTTAAGATCAAGCTCTTTGCAGCCAGTAACGGCAAGATCTAAGAGTGAGTCAAGTAAAGCGCGATCAAATGGAGTTCCCTCAGCGGTTCCTTGAACCTCAATGAAACGTCCATCTCCGCTGCAAACAACGTTCATATCTGTATCAGCGCGAACATCCTCTTCATAGCAAAGATCTAGCATTGGAACTCCATCAATAATTCCTACACTCACTGCAGCCACTGAATCACTAAGTGGCTTTGAGGTTGCCTTAATATGTCCTTGATTCTTAGCCCATTCAATTGCATCGGCGAGTGCAACGTATGCACCTGTGATTGCAGCGGTACGTGTTCCACCATCTGCTTGCAATACATCACAATCAATAACGATTGTATTTTCACCGAGCTCTTTCATATCTACGATTGCACGAAGAGACCGACCGATTAAACGTGATATCTCTTGTGTTCGTCCGCCAAGTTTTCCCTTAACGCTTTCACGATCTGATCGAGTATGTGTTGCGCGTGGCAGCATTGAGTACTCAGATGTAACCCATCCATTTCCTGAATCCTTTAACCAACGTGGAACACCCGGAGTAAATGATGCAACGCAAAGCACCCGAGTTTTGCCAAACTCAACAAGTACCGAACCTTCGGCGTGATCTAACCAGCCACGAGTAATTTTGATCTCGCGGAGGTCGCTGACTTTTCGCCCGTCATTACGTGCCATGTTATTTCTCCAGTGTTGATATATGTTCGACAGATCCAACTTCAGGACCAAGGAATCGACGAGCTAGGACTTCAAAGCTTGAGCTTTCGCCAGTTGCTAAGAACTTATGGGTTGGTGCTGTTGAACTTGGATTACGCAGCAGTGCGTTTTCTACAAGTGTTCGGTATAGATCTTTAGCTGTTTCTTCCGCGCTAGAGACAAGTGAGACATCATTTCCCATGACATAAGAGATAACACCTGTTAAGAGTGGATAGTGGGTACAGCCAAGTACCAAAGTATCGACATCAGCGGCCATTACCGGGGCAAGGTATTCACGTGCGATCTTTGTAATCGCCTCCCCTGATGTCTCACCACGCTCGACAAACTCAACAAACTTTGGACAAGCAACGGATGTAATCTCAAGATGCGTCGCGGCGGCAAATGCATCGAGGTACGCTTTTGAATCAATCGTTGCCTGAGTCCCAATAACTCCGATTCGACCGGTTCGAGTAGCTGCAACAGCGCGTCGTACCGCAGGTTGAATAACTTCAATAACTGGTACCGAATAACGCTCTCGTGCATCCCGTAACATCGCTGCACTAGCGGTGTTGCATGCAATAACTAAAGCTTTAACCCCTTGATCGACGAGGTAATCCAAAGTTTCTAAAGCAAACTCCCTTACCTCTGCAAGAGGTCTCGGACCGTATGGCCCACGAGCGGTATCGCCAATATAGAGAGTTGATTCATTTGGGAGTTGATCAAGGATTGCTCGAGCTACCGTTAAACCGCCGACACCAGAATCAAAGATTCCGATAGGTGCGTTGCTCATATACGAAAGTCTACCGCGAGATGAGATTAAGCCCAGAGAGTTCCGTCTAGCCCCTCAGTTGCTGCTTCGATATCTGAACCATAAATACCTGTTGAGAGGTACTTCCAACCGCCATCACAGACAATAAAGGCAATATCTGCATCTCTGCCATCACGAACCGCTTCAGCACCTATGGCAAGGGCGGCGTGCAAGATTGCGCCGGTAGAGATACCAGCAAAGATTCCTTCAACTTCTAGCAACTGACGTACGCGCTTAACAGAGTCCTCTGCACCAACTGAAAATCGACGGGTTAATACCGTTGCGTCGTAGAGCTCAGGAACAAAGCCTTCATCAATATTTCGAAGTCCATATACCAACTCACCGTAACGTGGCTCTGCAGCAATAATCTCTACATCAGCCTTCTTTTCACGTAAGTATCGGCCAGCACCCATAAGGGTTCCGGTGGTTCCTAGCCCTGCAACAAAGTGGGTAACAGTTGGAAGATCCTTGAAAATCTCTGGACCTGTACCGTTGTAATGTGCAGCGGTGTTTGCAGGATTGCCATATTGATAGAGAAATACCCACTCTGGATTTTTTGCTGCTAACTCTTTAGCTACACGTACAGCCTCATTGGATCCACCTGCTGCAGGTGAGGAAATAATCTGCGCTCCCCACATCTCTAAAAGTTGGCGGCGTTCAGGGCTAGTGTTCTCCGGCATCACGCAAATAAGTTTGTAGCCACGAACCTTTGCAGCCATCGCTAATGAGATTCCTGTGTTTCCACTGGTTGGCTCAAGAATTGTCGCGCCAGGTTTTAATGTTCCATCTTTTTCAGCTGCATCGATCATCGATAATGCTGTGCGATCCTTAATCGAACCAGTTGGATTTCGATCCTCCATCTTTGCCCAGAGACGTACGTTGGGGGCAGGGGAAAGTCGAGGCAATCCGATTAGCGGTGTATTGCCTACAGAGCTTTCAAGGGAGTCGTAACGAGCCAAAGTTATCCGCCGGCGACAGCTGGAAGAATTGTTATTGAATCTCCATCTTTAACCTGAGCATCTAACCCTCCGAGAAAGCGAACATCTTCATCATTGACGTAGATGTTAATAAAGCGGCGCAGTGATCCGTTTTCAAGAAGACGCTCACCAAGGCCTGCGTACTGCGAATCAAGGTTTGAGATTACAGATGAAAGATTTGCACCTTCAGCGGTAACGGCTTTCTGATCCTTTGTATATGGACGAAGGATTGTTGGGATGCGAACTTCAATACTCATGCGCCAATTATGGCGAATAAAACCTTTATTCGGTAATTGAAACTTCTTCCTCGGTTACGACGCCATCTACGATGCGAAATGAACGGAACTCTGTCGCAGGTGCAATCTGTTTGCGTGTAGAAACCAACACATAATGGGCTCCAGGCTCCCCTGCATAAGCGATATCGGTACGAGATGGGAAGGCCTCTGTCTCAGTGTGAGAGTGGTAGATAACGAGGATTTCCTCATCATTATCATCTGCTTCGCGGTACAGAGCTAACAAATCCTTCGGATCAAACTCATAGAAAGTAGGTGAGTGAGCTGCGTTGATCATCGGCTTCAATCGAAGAGGTTTATCGCTTCCAACTGGTCCTAGGATCGCCCCGCAACACTCATCTGGATACTCATTGCGTGACTGTTCGAGGATTGCATCAACGATCTGCTGCGAAATTTCAAGAGCCATAATGCCTAAATACTACCGGCATCATCCATAAGTGCCATGACAAGGGTTTCCTGTAACCATCCAAGCCACGAGTACACCGTGTACACCGCTGACATTGGATCATCGGGAGCTAGGAGTTCTAGATCCTCTGTTGTTTTCTCAGCAACATTTAATCTCACGCCAACAGCTAATCGAATATCGTTTAATGCTCCAAGCCAAGCATTTGCCAAATCATGATCTATATCAACAATGTTGTCTTCTGCACTCTTCAAATACATTCGCATAGCCATTGCATGTGCTTGCTTCTTGTTTCTAAGCGTTGACTCTGTATATCGTCGAAACTCAGCAGCATCTACATCATCTGCGTATGCGTTTGGTAGCAAGCGATGAAGAACTGCATCTTCGGGCGGAGAGTCATGCGAGGTAATTCCTACCATTGCAGCGAGAGGGTCTTCATGACCGTGATCTACCCGTTCAGCCAAGAGTTCAATGATTTGTTCTGCAAGGTTGATGAGAATTTCTCGCTCTGATTGGGAAAACTCTGCGATATATGAGTTACTTCCATGACGTTTGAATCCCTCGGTGTTGCTCATGAATGAACTCTCATAGCGCTTGGTCTCCACGTTGGAGAGTTGCCCATAGACCAAACTCATGGAGACGAGCTACGTCATGCTCCATCTCTTCACGGGAACCGGTCGATACAACCGCTTTGCCTTCATTATGTACTTTGAGCATTAACTCATTGGCCTTTGCTTTTGAGTAACCAAATAGCTCCATTAATACATACGTTACGTACGACATGAGATTTACTGGATCATCCCAAACGATAGTCACCCACGGTGAATCACCGGAAAAGATCGCTGCAATCTCCTCCTCAATTTTGTCCGCAGTTTTTACCATCACCGAACAATGATAGAGAATTGTGAGGTAGTCACAAGTGAGTATGCAGAGTCCTGCGCTACTTCAACGGCAAAGGTTGAAACTCCGCGGCTCTCTTTATCTACCTTAAATGTGACCACGCCTTGGCTATCAGTTGTGAGAGCACTGCCAACTGCCCGCCACTTTCCATCAACCATCTTTTTGAGTACAACGGAGGCACCCGCTGTACGCGGATTGACGGTGGCTCGAATACTGATGGATGCTCCTGACTTAACGCTTGTCGGAGCCGTTATCTCAACAGCACGACTTACTGAAACTTCAGCCTCCGAACTCGTTGACTCCATGCGCTCCCATGTGCCATCACTAACTAGGCGAATTGTTGTGCTTTTCGCTAAGAGTAATGATGTAGCAAATGCGCCAAGATTATTGGTGACACCAATTGCTAGAACTCGCCAGTTTGAGTCGGTAGCGCTCTTTCCTTCAATTCGAACCGGTATTCCAGCAACTGGGAGTTTGTCCTCTAAAGCAAACACACCGCTGACGAGTACAGAAGATCCATATGCAATCGCGTTCTTGTCAACGCTTAAAGTGCTTAGAACCTTTGCTGGTGCAATTGATGAAGCAACTGCGGCAATTGCTTGAAGAGCTAAAGGCTCCTCCATACCTAGAATCCACGTTGCTACGCCTCCTAGTTTGTACTTCTCAACTAACTTTGCACGGACGGAGTAACTCTGTGCATTCTGATACCAAACAGTTCTAGTTGCGGTACAGGTTGTAGCTAATCCACTTGATGTTGTACCTGGATAACTCTTTTGATAGGTAAAGGTGCTCTCCTGAAACTGATCGTTGTACGTTGGTACAACTCCGTACGCAAGTGCATTTGCGGCCGCCTCTTTTGTGTGAAATGTTGCTGCCTTTGCTCCGACCTTTACAACAGAAGTTAGATTCGATGGGCATACTCCCTCAACCTTTGTAACCCAGTCTTTTCCATACCCAGGTAAACCAACCCAAACTTTGGATGCAGGCATAACCGAGATTGCGTACTGAACCGTCTTTTCAACCCACACTATTGGGCCGATTGGTCCTGGGCGACTTGTTGAGTAGTCATAGGTCATAATTCTCAAACGATCGATATGGGGCGCAATCTTTGCCCAGGCATATACGTAGTAACCAGGATCATTTACTTTTCCGGTGTATTGATAGGGGGTTGTTACCGATAAAATCTTATTCTTTGACCGCAGCGAAGCGCTGAGTTCAACTATGAAACTAACCCAAGCAGGTTCAGTCGTAACCCAAGAGCTTCGGCCATCCTCAAAAGCAAAGCCTTCAAAATCTAAATCAATGCCATCGTAACCATTGGCATCAATAAGTGAATTAATAGAGGTAATTATATTTTTTCTACCTATCGGATCTGCCATAGCTTTAGCAAGAACTAATCTCGCGGTTCCATCATTAATTGTAGGAATCAACTTAAAACCAGCGCTTCGTAAAGTGGCAAGAGTTTGTGGAACTGGAACACTTGGGTTTCCTGGTGTGTAAAGATCTTTTATCGTTGCTTTCTTGGATGTAC
>CAIMCU010000215.1 GCA_903839585.1 uncultured Actinomycetes bacterium
AACAAATCCCTTTGAAGGAACGCGCACAGTAATTTGATCGAGAGCACCTGCATCTCCAAGATCCCAGCCCAGCCAGGTATGAGGTTTTAGCGCCAACGAGAGTTTGCCTGGCCAAAACTTTTCACATAAAGACTTTGTCTCTTCCGAAATCTCGCGAACGATTCCCTCTAAAGTTTCAAAACCTGGAATGAGAAGTGCTGCCGCAACACCAAGCTCATCGCCTCTAATGACATGCAGTGCTCGAACAGGGTCATGAAAAAATGCATCTGCAAGAAGTACGTATGCACCTTCTAATGGGGCAACAACAACATAACCATCTCTGATGGATTTTGCCGCGCTTTCAAGGTGTACCTCAAGATCACCAGAGGTTATGTCAGTTTGATACATCAATACCTCTCACTAATCTCGATCGCTTCTACGGGTTGCACTTGTCCAGCGCGGGCGCCCAGTTAAGTCCTGATGAAGTTTAATATCAAGGAAATCCACACTGAGAATCTTGGCGATCTCTTCACCTTGATCCTCGGTGTGCTCAATGACTAAAACCCCACTGGGCTTTAATAGCCGAGCTGCTGCTTCAATGAAGAGTTTCGGTATCTCGAGCCCGCTTTGACCGCCAAAGAGTGCGATGTGCGGATCATGCTCTGCGACATCTCGGGGTAGAGGCTGTGAGTTTGGAATGTAAGGAGGATTGGCGATAACAACATCGCATTTCACGCCAGGTAGTACATCAGCGACATCTGCTTCAACAATGCGAACATTTTCAGATGTCGCTGCAACGTTTTTCTTAAGCCAGAAAATCGCCTCTGGAGATTTTTCGACCGCGATTACTCTCGATATTGGCGCCTCTGTTGCGATAGCAAGAGCAAGAGCTCCAGAGCCTGCACCTAAGTCGATAACGCTGATGTTTCCCTCAACCATTGAGGCTTCAAGGTTTCTAATGTGGGTTAGTACGGCGTCAACGAGAAGTTCGCTCTCTGGCCGAGGCACTAATACTCCGGGTCCAACCTCTAGCTCAAGATGGCGAAAGTATGCGGTTCCTGTTAAGTACTGCAACGGCTCATGATTTGCTCGCCGGCTCACCAACTTGGCGAAGGTATCTTCAACAACACCAAAGTCGCCCAGTCCTTTGAGCGTCTCTTCCAAGCGGATTGGATTATGAAGCTCCATGCGATCTAAGCCAATGACGTAAGCAAAGAGATGCTCTGCATCTACCTCAGAGATTCCAGCCGATGCAAACCTATCTTTGGCGCTACGCAAGAGTGGCTTGATATCAAACATGAGGGTTAATTTGTGGAGGAGAGTTTTGCAGCCTTATCTGCATCGAGCAACGCCTGAATAACATCATCTAGCTCACCGTTTAAGACAGCATCTAAGTTGTTTGATTTGTAGTTCACACGGTGATCGCTTAGGCGGTTTTCTGGGAAGTTGTATGTACGAATTCTTTCAGAGCGATCAACGGTTCGAACCTGGCTCTTGCGTTCAGCAGAGGCTAGAGCTTCAGCCTTTTCCTGAGCATCTGCCAAGAGACGTGCGCGCAAAATACGAAGTGCGGACTCTTTATTTTGGAGCTGGCTCTTCTCGTTCTGACACGAGACAACGATTCCAGTTGGAACGTGTGTCAGCCGAACAGCTGAGTCGGTCGTGTTAACGCTCTGCCCTCCTGGACCTGAGGAGCGATACACATCTACACGCACATCGTTCATATTCAATTCGACATCAACCTCTTCGGCTTCCGGTAAAACAAGAACCCCTGCGGCAGATGTATGGATGCGACCCTGTGACTCAGTCTCAGGTACGCGTTGAACGCGGTGCACTCCACCTTCAAACTTCAATCGCGCATAAGGTGACTTGCCTTGCTCGGCAACGCCCTTAGATTTAACCGCCATTGAAATATCTTTGTAGCCACCAAGATCTGACTCGGTCAAATCGATTATTTCAATTTTCCAACCCTGTTTTTCGGCGTAACGCTGATACATGCGTACAAGATCTCCTGCAAATAACGCAGACTCATCTCCGCCAGCACCAGCCTTCACCTCAATAATTACATCACGATCATCGTTTGGATCTCGTGGAAGAAGTAGCTCCTCAAGCTTTGCTGCGGTCTCTTCGACCTTTGCTTCCATCGCTGGAAGTTCGGAGGCAAAATCTGGATCTTCCGCTGCCATCTCTTTGGCGGCCTCTAAATCATCTGCAGCGCTCTTCCATGCGTTAAAGCCTGCTACTACGGGTCCAAGCTGTGCGTATCGTCGTCCGAGTTTGCGAGCGTTACCAGCATCTTCATGAAGGGAGGGATCAGCCATCTTTGCTTCAAGCTCTGCGTACTCGCGCACCATCTCATGTGCGGATGCAAAACGATCCTTACTCACGGCCTCTCCCTTCCATTAGTTGACTATTAGTTGAAATAAAAAAGACCGCGACCGCAACCAAGGCAGGTTGCGATGCGGTCTCTTTAGAAAGCTACTTCTTTTTACCGAAACGCTCTTCGAACTTCGCTACGCGTCCACCAGTATCGAGGATGCGCTGCTTACCTGTGTAGAACGGGTGGCATACAGAACAAACTTCAACGTAGATAGATCCGCTAGCAACTGTTGAGCGAGTGGTGAACTTCTCGCCGCAACCACAAGTTACGTGGGTCTCTTTGTACTCTGGGTGAATCTCTGGCTTCATTTTCTTCCCTTTGTTCTATCTGGATCCGATGCCCAATTACTTGAACTTCGGTGAACCAGATGGTTCGGTTAACGGTCGTAAGGGTAACGGGCTACCCCGTTACTTGTGAAATCTGAGCGTGTTAGCCCTCGTTAGGACCAGCGGTTGTCTTCTGAATCTGCATCAAGAACTCAACGTTGGACTTAGTGCCCTTCATCTTCTCAAGGAGAAGCTCGAGAGCAGCTTGTGGCTCAAGTGCATGAAGAACACGACGTAGCTTCCAAACAATATTGAGCTCCTCTGAACCCATAAGGATCTCTTCCTTACGTGTACCTGAAGCAACAACGTTAACCGCAGGGAAGATGCGCTTGTCAGCCA
>CAIMCU010000216.1 GCA_903839585.1 uncultured Actinomycetes bacterium
CATTCCTTGGTCAAAGGCAGCAAATGAGGATGGAACATTTAAATCCGATGCAGAGCTAAAAGAGATCTACACAGGCGCCGGCGTTGATCTTGCAAAGGACACAATCGCTTACTGCCGCATCGGTGAGCGTTCAGCGTTCTCATGGTTTGTTCTCCACGAACTTCTTGGAGTAACAAATGTTAAGAACTACGACGGATCATGGACTGAGTACGGTTCATTGGTTGGCGTACCTGTAGCTATCGGCGCATAAGTTGAAGACTTGTGGTGCTACACCTGGTGGTCCATCGTTAGATGGCATTGATCTAAGTAAACAAACCGTTATTCAGGGCGTGATCTTTAGAGATGGAGATCAAAGCTCAACGGATGGTGTTCCAAATGGCACGCCGGTTGCTAACGGTCATGTCAGATTGCTCGATGCCACCGGTGAGTTCACCGCAGAGGTTCCAACCAATGCCGAAGGTCAGTTTCGCTTCTTCGCAGCGCCTGGTACTTGGACCCTTGTTGTTCAAGCACCAGGGGCTCGCGTAGAGCAGAGGATTACAGCAGTACAGGGCGTACCTTCGGATATTTTTATCTCTCTTTAGAAGATAGGCTTTATACATGGCTGACCAACATGAGCTCCGCGAAAAAGGTTTGCGTTTAACTCCACAACGCGAATTGGTTCTCTCTGCTGTGCGCGCACTTGGTCATGCAACACCTGAAGAGGTCGCCGAGAAGGTTCGCCAGACGCATCCTGGAATCAACCTCTCAACTGTTTATCGCAACTTAGAAACCCTTGAAAATGTAGGGCTTGTTCAGCACACACACTTAGGACATGGCGGTGCTACCTATCACGCAGCTGAGGAGCTCACACATCTTCACCTTGTCTGCGGAACCTGTGGCTCAGTTGGAGATGCTCCTATCGATGTTGCAGCTAACTTTGTTCAAAACCTTTCAGATGATTACGGCTTTAAAACCGATGTAACGCACTTTGCCATCTACGGCACCTGCTCTGCGTGCGCTAAATAGCCTCCCCGCCTGCCCCTTCTCAGAAAAAGTTCTCCGATTGTTTACCTTCCCGTCATTGCAAAACCAGCCAGAGGGTATTGGATGAGCCCCATCTAGCAACCAAGCGCTTTTGGAGTCCTGATGGGAAATGTTCAATTGACAGATCATAAAGTGGATACGAGCTACGTTCAGTCGACCTCCATTCCTGCAATCGATAGCTCAACCTTTGCCGCATCTCGACAGGTAAATCGCAGTGGTGGCGTTGAGCTCGAAGCGCGCGATATGCATATTTGGTTTGGCAAGCATCGGGTACTAGAAGAGGTAAACCTAACTTTTGTAAGCAACTCTGTGAACGCGCTCATTGGCCCTTCAGGTTGTGGAAAGTCAACCTTCATTCGGACACTGAACCGCATGCATGAGTTAATTCCAACAGCTAGTCTTGCTGGAAAAGTTCTACTTAATGGTAAAGATATTTATGAAGAGGGCGTTGACGTAACTCAAATACGTCTAAAGATTGGAATGGTTTTTCAAAAGCCAAACCCATTCCCTGCGATGTCAATCCGCGATAACGTTTTAAGTGGACTTAAGTTGGCAAAGCTCAACGCCGGCAATAAGGATGAATTAGTTGAAGAGTCGCTGACTCAAGCAGGACTATGGACAGAGGTTAAGGATCGCCTTGACTCTCACGCAGTCTCACTCTCAGGTGGTCAACAGCAGCGACTTTGTATCGCCCGATCACTGGCTGTAAAACCTGAGGTCCTACTGATGGATGAACCTTGTTCAGCTCTTGACCCAGGTTCGACGCTTCGCATCGAGGACACAATCCACCAGCTGTCAAAGACAATGACGGTCGTAATCGTGACCCACAATATGCAGCAAGCAG
>CAIMCU010000217.1 GCA_903839585.1 uncultured Actinomycetes bacterium
CGTTAGAAAAGGCCAGACCGCGCCGCGTGCGTTGGGGATGGCCCAGACCCCGGGCCGGCCTTTCTCGGCTGCGGCCACAGCTGCGGCCTGGCGCAAGGCATCGGGCAGGCCCTCTGCGGCCGAACAGCGATTACTCAAAAAGGAGTTGGCTAAAGTCGAGCGTCAGATTGAAAAGGCAAAACTCAAGATTGCCTCTCTCTTGGTAGAACAGGAGCAGAGCGCATTTGAGGCCGCCAAACTCCTTGAAATTGCGGATGAGATTGCGACGCTTCAGCAGCAGCTAGCAACTCACGAGCAGAATTGGTTGGAAGTCACCCTTGCGCTAGAGCCGTAGGTTAATATTTGGAGTATGAGACATATCGTTCATGCAATTGAAGTCATTCTCTTTAGATCTCGCTGGCTGCTTACCCCTCTATATCTTGGTTTAGTAGGCGCGCTCTTTCTACTGGCTTACAGATTTATTCTTGATTTCATCAAGTTAGCCCAGCACATGGGGGACTCTGAAGCCCACACATTTACCCTGGATCTCCTTGCACTGTTAGACCTTACGCTTCTTGCCAACCTAATTTTGATGGTGATCTTTGCTGGTTATGAAAACTTCATCTCTCGTATCGATATTGCTCAAGAATCCAACGATCGTCCTCACTGGATGGGAACAATCGACTTTAGTGGCTTAAAAATCAAACTTATTGGCTCACTCGTTGCAATCTCTGTCATTGAACTCCTCAAAGATTTCATTGAACTATCTGGCAAAGAAGAGGTTGGAGAAGGAACGATTTGGAGAATCATCATCCATCTCACCTTTGTTGTGTCAGGAGTTCTCTTCGCCTTGATGGACTGGATAGCAGATAAGCGAGAGTTCCAGGGCACTCACAAGAGTGACAAATAGAGCCGAACAGCTCGCTCCACTAGCCGCCCTCTCGGGCGTTTTAATTGCGCTTCAGGCGCGCGCTAATGGTGAGCTCTCGCATAGATTAGATAATGGAATTGAGGCTGCTCTCGTTTCCTTTGCCTCAGGACTCTTAATCATTGCGCTGATTGCCGTATTCAACCCCAAAATAAAAGAGGGAGTTAGAAATCTTCGCACAGCTGTTAATGCAAAGAGTATTCCTCGTTGGACGCTTTTTGCAGGAATGCTAGGAGGAAGTTTCGTAGCTTTTCAAACCTCTGTAGTCCCATTAGTAGGAGTTGCCGTTTACTCAGTTGCATCGATTGCTGGGCAGACCGCTTCATCATTGGTAGTTGACCGCATTGGGCTTACAGGTGGTGGGAAAAAACATATTACGCCGCGTCGAGTCTTTGCAGCACTTGTCACCGTAATCGCTGTCCTAGTCTCAGTCTTTGATCGAATTGAGGCGAGCAATCTTTCATTCATCGCCGTCGCTGGTGCGGGTTTAGCTGGAGCAATCGTGGGTTTTCAGCGAGCTCTTAACGGTCAGATTAATGAGATGTCTAAACAGAGCTTTACTACTTCGCTCTTAAACTTCATTATGGGAACAACATTTCTGACCATCTTGTTGACAGCTTTAGTGTTGATAAATCATGTAAAGCTTGCCCCTCTTCCAACTGGACCTTGGTGGATATATACAGGAGGTGTAATTGGTGTTGTATACATCGCCTTTACCTCCACCATCGTTCAGCACCTGGGAGTTCTCAACTTCACATTATTTAGCACAGGTGGAACATTGTTTGGCTCACTACTTATAGATTTTTACTCTCCATCAGAGGGAGTTCATGTGAGTGGCTACCTTGTTGCAGGACTGATCCTTACCTACCTTGGAGTTATTGTGGGCGGCGTCGGTAGTTCACGAATGCCGAGATTATTGAGGCGGTAATAAAGAAGGCTGCAATCGCATATGAAAAACTCTTAACCCAGGGTACGGAAGCGGCGTAAAATCCGGCTAATGTGATTCCAACTCCCCATAAAAGTGCACCTAGAACATTTGCAGAGAGAAACTTGTAGTAGTTCATCTTGGCAGCACCTGCAATAGGTGGAACAAATGTGCGTATCCATGGGAAGAATCTTGCAGCCACTACCGCCCACCAACCTGATTTTTCATAAAATCTCTCGGCGTTACTGACCATCTTTAAAATATATGGAGATTTTCTCTTATCCAAGTATGGCCTTCCAATAACCCGGCCAAGCACAAACCCAACTTGATCTCCGAAAAATGCAGCTAAAAAGATTGCTGTAACGAGAATGACGATATTGACGTTATCTTGAGATGCAGCAACCAGTCCAGCACTAAAGAGAATTGAATCACCTGGAAGAAAGAAACCAACTAGTAATCCAGTTTCGATAAATACAATTCCAGCAACAACTACATAAAAAACAAAGGGAGCCAGTGTTGCAAACTGCGAATCAAAGGATGCTGCTAGCTCCATCTATACAACGCCGTAAAGGCGATCTCCGGCGTCACCCAAGCCAGGAACTATGTAGCCATGCTCATTGAGTTTTTCATCAAGAGCGCCAGTTACAAGAGTAATAGGGAGCGCTATCTCAGCGAAAGCCTTTTCAAGTGCAGCAATTCCTTCTGGCGCAGCAAGAATACAAATAATTGTTATATCGGTTGCCCCGCGCTCAGCTAAGAAGTGAACAGCAGCGATCAGAGTTCCACCGGTTGCAAGCATCGGATCGAGAACAAAACACTGACGCCCAGCTAAATCATCAGGCAATCTATTTGCGTAGGTACTCGCTTCAAGGGTTACCTCATCGCGAACCATTCCAAGAAAACCAACCTCAGCAGTTGGTACCAAGCGCGTCATACCTTCAAGCATTCCTAGCCCTGCACGCAAAATTGGAACAACTACGGGCGTTGGCTTTGCCAACTTCAACCCCTTGGTGGCAGTTACTGGAGTCTTGATGCTAACCGTCTCTGTGTGGACCTCACGTGTGGCTTCATAGGCCAAAAGGGTGACGAGCTCCTCAACGAGATGACGGAAAGTAGGTGAATCTGTTCTTTCATCGCGCAGAACGGTCAATTTATGAGAGATGAGCGGATGGTTAGCAACATGAACCTTCATAGCGAGAACCTTACAGCCCTTTCATTCCAAACCAATGAGTGAGAATATGGCGTTGTGACACAGGTGCCGATTGACGATATTGATCTCGCCGTTGCAGCTTGGCATGAGGATGGCCGATGGTCGGTGGCACTTTTGCCTGATGCGCAGGACCTTCCAGGAATCATCGATCGGTTAAAAAAGCAGCAAACCAATGGTGGCGCAATCGCCCTCCTGGCAATCGATGAAGAGTTCTTTATTCTTATTCGAGTTCTAGGGTCACATATAAAGATGCTTTTGAGCGATGCAACCTGTGCTCTTGATTATGAAGTGGCAGCAGAGTTTCTAGAGTTGTGTGATTTGGATTCTCCGCAAGAAGATGACGAACCGTTGCCTGTGGGGCACCTAGATATTCTTGCCGATTTAGGAATGAACCAAATGGATATCGCCACCCTTTGTGATGATGCAGAGTTGTTTCCAGATGAACAACTTGAGGCGATTGCTGGTCGACTTGGTTTTGGTGATCAGTTTATGCAGTTATTGGAGTCATAAAATTTCAGATTCTTACAATGAGTTAATGCAACAAGCACTTGAGGTTGCGGCTTCAGCAAAGTTATCAGGTGA
>CAIMCU010000218.1 GCA_903839585.1 uncultured Actinomycetes bacterium
CGCAGCAGGTGTCTCTGCTGCCTATCAAACACTTGATCACCCAGCAGCAGATTATGCAAAGCAGCTTCTTCAAGTAGTTGCAGCGGGAACAACCGTTCGTCTTTCAGATGGCTCAACAAATATCTTGCCAGTTGGCACAACCGATCAGGTACACGCTGCCATGGCTAACCACTACAGACTTGTTCGCAGATCATTAGAGCGCGGTCTCTATCAAGGTTGGGATCTACACGGCACCCAGCTTCCAACCCGCGTTCTTGCCAACATCATCTTCTACCGTGAAGGGCTGCAATCTGCCTCTAACCGCCTTCGCACCTACCTAGATCGCGCAGAGTCAGGCACCATGGATGAGCCAGCTACAGCGCTGGTTTTAGCTAACTACTTCCTGCGCGGGCTAGATGCAGGCGCTATCGAAGCCGATGAGATTAAATCCCTAACAAACCAGGATGAAGCGGGGCTTCGCGCTTTAGTTTTACGTAAAGGTCAGATTTCTTAATAGACTCAAGACCATGAGCGCCTCCAATAACCAATGCTGGTTAATTACAGGTGGCGCCGGATACATCGGCTCTCACATCGCAGATGAGTTTCTCACCGCCGGCAAAAACATCGTTATCTACGATTCTTTGTATAAAGGGTTGAAGTCGCGCATTGATTACTTAAGCAAGATGCACAACACCACAATTAACTTCATTGAAGCAGATATTCGTGATGAGGCTGCATTTACTGCAGCACTTAAAGATTTCAAGGTAACAGGGATTGTTCACACAGCCGCACTCAAATCTGTTGAAGAGTCGATGAGCAAGCGCGATGAGTACTTAGAGGTTAACTACCACGCCACAAAAAGGATGCTTGAGATTGCGAAGAAGCACGGCGTCACACACTTTATCTTCTCATCTACCGCAGCCGTCTATGGTAATCCGAGCTCATTCACAGCATGCGAAGAAGCTGGTCCAACAAATCCCATAAATCCTTACGGAGAATCCAAACTTCTTGCAGAAGCAGAGGTTTCAAATTTTGCATCAGTGGTCGGAAATATTGCCACCTCCTTTAGATTTTTTAATGTAATCGGAACTGGTAACCCAGAACTTCTAGACAACTCAACATCAAATCTAGTACCGATAATTCAAGAGAAACTAAAAAGCCATCTTCCAATCACTATTTTTGGAAGTGGATATCCGACTCCAGATGGAACCTGTATTCGCGACTACGTCGATGTAAGAGATATCGCAACAGCACATTTGTTGGCTGCCAATTCAAACAAGCAACTCCCAAGCGCAATGAATATTGGAACAGGTCATGGAGCCTCAGTAAAAGAGGTTATTGACTTGGCACTTCAAATTGCAGGAGAACCAAATGCTCAAGTTCTTACCGCAGATGGGCGATCAGGAGATCCGGCAATACTTTTTGCTAGCGTTGACCTAGTCGAGAATTCTTTTGGGTTTAAGTGCAGATATTCTCTAGAAAACAGCCTTAGAAGCGTCTTTTAAGTCCTTTCTTCCCGCCCGATAGACTGCATCCGTGCCAAATACCCTGCCTCGCCCCGCCGCCCCTGCGCAGGATGAGACCCGCAGCGTTCTTTCGATCCCGGCCTTTCGAGCGCTCTGGAACTCGATGGTCTTCTCATCCCTCGGTGACTGGCTAGGTCTTCTTGCAACAACGGCGCTAGCGCAGAGCCTTTCAGGCGGCTCTTACGCAACAGCTAACTTTGCAATCGCAGGTGTCTTTATCGCCCGCTTACTTCCAGCGGTTTTCTTAGGCCCAATCGCAGGTGTCATCGCAGATCGCTTTGATCGCCGCAAACTGATGTTTACCGTAGACATCCTTCGCGCAGCTCTTTATGTATCTATTCCAATCGTTCACACATACTTCTGGCTCTACGCCGCAATGATTCTCGTTGAGTGCTTAACACTCTTCTGGTCCCCTGCAAAAGAGGCCAGCGTTCCAAACCTTGTACCAAAAGAGAAGTTAGAGAGCGCTAATCAGGTATCACTCCTTGCAGCGTATGGAACAGCGCCTATCGCCGCAATCTTGTTCTCACTCCTTACTCTTTTTGCAGATGGTCTTAACTCACTTCTTCCTATCTCACTCGGCGACTCAGTCAACATCGCTCTTTATGTAAACGCTGCTAGCTTTGCCTTTGCAGCATGGACTGTATGGGGACTCAAAGATGCGATGCCGAAAGGCGCAGCCTCTGCAAAGGCAAAGGATGAGGGCGTTGGTAAATCACTTCTCCAAGGATGGAAATCAGTTAAAGGCTCAAAGATTATCCGCGGACTCATCATCGGAATGGTAGGCGCTTTCTCTGCAGCAGGTGCAGTCATCGGTCTTGCACGCACATTTGTGGGAGATCTTGGTGGAGGAGATGCTGCATACGGTGTTCTCTTCGGTGCAGTCTTTACAGGTCTTGCTGCAGGAATTGCATTTGGTCCAAAGGTCTTTGCACAGTTCTCACGCAGACGTTTATTTGGTGCATCCCTTGCAACCGCCGGATTCTTTCTAGTGCTTCTTGCATTAATTCCAAGTATCGAGCTTGCGATTTTAATGGTGATTATCTTGGGAGCATTTAGCGGAATCTGTTGGGTAACTGGCTTCACCATGCTTGGTATGGAGGTTCATGACGAGGTTCGCGGTCGCACCTTTGCCTTCGTTCAATCCCTAATCCGAATTACTTTGGTCGCTGTTTTAGCGATTTCCCCGCTTATTGCAGCAGCTTTTGGCCAGCACACCTACCGCGTACAAAACGTTGAGTTCAGCTTTAACGGCGCACAGATAACAATCCTTATTGCAGGATTAATCGCAGCGATCATCGGTTCGATTTCCTATCACCAGATGAAGGACCGCCCAAACGTCTCCTTATGGTCTGATGTTCTCAACGCACTTAAGGGTGAGCTTGGATCAATTACTGGAGCGCCAACAAAAGGTATCTTCATCGCCTTTGAAGGTGGCGAAGGCACAGGTAAATCAACACAGTCAAAGCTTCTTGCAACATGGCTTGAGGAAGAGGGAGAACATATTCTCCTCACACGCGAGCCAGGTGGAACAAGCCTTGGCAAGGATCTGCGCAAGATCTTGCTTGCACATGAAACCGGTGAGATCAGCCCACGTGCAGAGGCGCTTCTTTATGCAGCAGATCGTGCACACCACGTTCACTCAGTTATCCGCCCAGCACTTGCTAAGGGCGAGGTAGTAATCACCGATAGATACTTCGACTCATCCATTGCATACCAAGGTGCGGGTCGGGTGCTAAGCCCAGGTGAGGTTGCACGAATCTCTCGCTGGGCAACCGAGTCACTCTTCCCAACACTTACTATCGTTATCGATCTTCCCGTTGAAACCTCACTTGCACGTCTTAAGTCACGAGATCGCCTTGAGTCTGAGGCAAATGATTTCCACGAGCGCGTGCGCCAAGAGTTCTTGCAGATTGCACGCCTTGACCCAGAGCGCTACTACATCGTCGATGGCAAACAGAGCATCGAAAAAATTCACAAAGCAGTTGTTAATCGCGTTGGGGAAATACCAACGTTAATGCGCAACCAAAAGGATGAGCACGGCAACCGCTTGCTTAAACCTGTTCGCCGCGCGCGCAAAGCTGTTAAGGACCAGGTTGCAAAGACCAAGAAGAAAACACATAAGAAGTCAGTAAAGAAATGAACTCAGTATTTAGCGACTTAGTCGGTCAAGAACACATCACCGCAATCCTTAAAGGCGCAGTCGCTGCATCGCGTACCGGCGTAGAAAGCCAGGAGATGACCCACGCCTGGGTCTTTACCGGCCCACCAGGCTCTGGCAGATCCTCAGCAGCCGTTGCCTTTGCATCTGCCCTTATCTGCCCACAAGGCGGTTGTGGGCAGTGCAACGAGTGCCGCAGCGCAGCAAACGGTGCCCACCCAGATGTAGAGATCATCCGCACTGAGGGCCTATCCATCAAGGTTGAAGAGGTTCGCGAGCTACTTACCCGCGTCGCCTGGGCACCATCGATGGGCGGCTGGCGCGTAGTGGTCATGGAGGATGCGGACCGCCTAACTGAGTCTGCAGCCAATGCACTTCTCAAAGCAATCGAGGAGCCAGGCAATCGCACAGTATGGCTACTTTGTGCACCAACTCTGCACGATGTTCTACCAACTATTCGCTCACGCTGTCGCCACCTACAACTGCGCACACCATCTACCGGTGCAGTAGCCGATGTACTGCAAAATCGCGACGACATATCCCCACAGATGGCAGATTTTGCAGCACGTGTTTCACAGGGACACATCGGCCGCGCAAAGTACATAGCCACCAATGAAAGCGTGCGCAGCAACCGCGCAACAATTATGAAGCTTCCAACCCAGCTCACATCTATCTCTGCAGCTTTTCAAGCAGCACAAACCCTTGTCGATCTTGCGACAACGGAAGCCAACGCAGCATCAGAGATTCGCGACGAAAAAGAGACCAACGCACTCCAAGAGGCTTACGGCAAAGGCGCAACCGGTCGCGGTATGGCAACAGGCGCCGCAAAGGCTGTTAAAGAGTTAGAGAAGGAACAAAAGGCCCGTGCCACCCGCATGGTGCGCGACTCACTCGATGGCGCGCTCCTAGATATCGCCACCTTCTACCGCGATGTCATGATGGTGCAAGCAGGATATAACGGCTCAATGATTAACGTAGATATGACTGAGCAGATAAACACCTATGCGCATAAAAACCCACCTCACACTACGGTGAAGAAGATCAACGCCATTATGGAGGCCCGGGTTAACTTGAACCACAACGCAGCACCACTTCTGACAATCGAAGCCCTTTTCTGCTCACTTGCCTAAACGATGAAGAAAACCCTCAAGCTCGCAACAACCATCTCCCTGCTTACCCTTCTCCTTGCCTCCTGCTCCTCCACCTCAGCAAAGAGCTTTACAACCATCGAAGAGTTCCAATCACAGACCCTTAACTGGAAAAAGTGTTACAAAGAGTTTGAGTGCGCAACCCTGATGGTCCCCATCGACTACACAGAGTTCACCACCGGCACCTTTGATATCTCACTGCTTCGCTATAAGGCTGCTGATGAAAAGAACCGCATAGGAAGCCTTGTAGTAAACCCTGGCGGCCCTGGTGGATCAGGGGTTGATTACGCCTATAACGCCCAGTACATCTTTGATCCAGAGATCCTCGATCGCTTCGACATCGTGGGCTTCGACCCCCGCGGTGTATCTCGAAGCGAACCCATCGACTGCTACACCGATGAGGAGACCGATGCCAGCTACGCAGCAGATAGCAAGATCGATAACCCACAGGAGTTCGCGCTCGCAGTAGCCGACGCCAAAGAGTTTGTTGCTAAGTGCCTTAAGAAGAATAAGCACCTAACCCACTTCTCCTCCGCAGAAACCGCACGCGATATGGACATCCTTCGTGCAGCGCTAGGAGATAAGAAACTTAACTACCTCGGTAAGTCCTACGGCACCTACCTCGGCACACTCTATGCACAGTTCTTCCCCGACAAAGTCGGTCGCATGATCCTCGACGGAGCGATAGATCCAAACATCTCCATCCTTGATCAAAACATCTCTCAAGCGGTTGGCTTTGAAAACGCCCTCTACGCATTCATCAAAGACTGCGCATCATTTCCCAACTGCCCGCTACCGAGTGACAAACAAAGCGCAAGCGATGCCATCACACAACTCTTCCAACAAGCCGCAAACAACCCACTGCCACAAAAGGAAGCACGTGCAGGAGATGACCGCGTAGCAACTGAATCAATCCTGGTTCTTGGCACAGCCTCTGCTCTCTACGATGACACCGAAGGTTGGCCAAAGCTTCGCAAAGCCATCATCCAAGCCCAGGAAGGCTATGGAGATACCTTCTTACAACTAGCTGACATCTACTCTGGCAGACAAGAAAACGGCAAGTACATCACCAACGAACTCGACTCCGGTGCTGTCATCGACTGCCTCGACTGGCGCGGTAACCAAATCGAGGAAGAGCTCCAACAAAACACGGAGATCTTTAAATCTAAAGCCCCAGTTCTTGGCCCCTACCTTGCGTATGCAGGTTTAGCTTGCAAGTACTTTCCAGAACCAACCAAAGACTCACTTACCCGCTCAACCAATAAAATCAAAAGTATTGTGACAACACCAATACTCATCGTGGGAACAAAGCGAGATCCAGCCACCCCTTACGAGTGGGCTGTTGGCCTGAACAAAATCATCAAGAACTCAATCCTTATCTCCCTAGATGCCGATGGCCATACAGGCCAGGGACGGGGTTCTGAGTGTGTAGATGAGGCAGTAAATACTTTTCTGTTAACGCAAGAAACTACAAAGGCAAATTTCAACTGTAAACTCGATTAAGTCTCTTTTATTCAAAACTCTACACTTGATGTAG
>CAIMCU010000219.1 GCA_903839585.1 uncultured Actinomycetes bacterium
AGAAAGCGCCAGCCAAGAAGGCTGCTGCCAAAAAAGCACCTGCTAAAAAAGCTGCGATAAAAAAAGCACCCGCTAAGAAAGCGCCAGCTAAGAAGAGTCCCGCCAAGAAAGCACCAGCGAAAAAGGCTCCCGCCAAGAAAGCACTATCTAAGAAGGCTCCGGGTCGTCCATTTCCATCCAAAGTTGGCAAGACAACCCTTACAGTTGATAAGAAGACTCAGACAGTTAGCGTTGCAACAGTTATGGCACCAGTTACCGCTCCTGTAGTTGAAGAGCGCAGATTGGTGATGCCACCTCCTCCAAAGCCGGTTAAGAGTGGAAAGAAGGTTGCACCACTTAAGCCAATTAAGGCAGCCCCTACCCCTGTTACAGCTGCTGCAGGTGAGGCTCCGTGGTCTGCTGCAGAGTTAAAGAGTGTTAAAGCTGAGATTTCAAAGGAGCTCATCAGACTCCGTGCTGAGTTAGCTCATGTTGAAAGTGAGATGGAGGATCTGATCGAAGCCTCCGGTGAAGGTGCAGGCGATGATCAAGCTGACTCTGGTACTAAGACATTTGAACGCGAGCATGAAATGTCGCTTGTTATTAACGCCCGTGATCTAGTTCTACAGACAGAGCGAGCACTCGAACGAATTGAAAGTAAGAACTATGGAAACTGCGAAGATTGTGGCAATCCCATTGGAAAGTCACGGCTTGCAGTTTTCCCTCGAGCAACTCTTTGCATGATCTGCAAGCAGAAGGAAGAGCGGCGCTAAGGTGCGCCGAATCTTTGCTATCGGCTGGGCGGTCTGGCTCTTTGATTTTGTAACAAAGCTCTGGGCGATAGAGGTTCTCGCTTCCCGCGAGCCTGTGAAGGTCTTAGGCTCCTTTCTTCAACTGACCTTTATTAAGAATCCAGGTGCTGCATTTAGTTTGGGTTCTGGCTTTACGATTGTTTTCTCTCTCTTTGCTTTAGCGGTAGCGGTCTTTATTACCTACTTTTCAACCCGTGTTACATCTAAGGGCTGGATGGTTGTCATGGGTCTGGTCTTAGGAGGAGTCTTTGGAAACCTCACCGATCGAATCTTCAGAGAGCCTGGTTTTCTACGTGGCCATGTAATCGACTGGATACAGCTGCCAATGTGGCCGGTGTTTAATATCGCAGATACCGCTATTGTGATTGCAGCATCTCTTGCAGTTTACCTATCTGTACGAGATATCTCCCCAATTGGAAAGGTGCGTTAAATGGAACGTGAACAACGCACTTTGAGCGTCCCCGAAGGGGTTGCAGGCGAACGTATCGATAGCGCGTTAACACGTGTACTCGGTCTATCAAGAACAGCGATTGTTCGCCTTCTTGAGGATGGGGATATCACTACCGACGGTAGGGCGCTTGGAAAATCTGAGAGAGTTACGGCTGGTCAGGTTATTGAGGTTCTTCTTCCAGAGCCGCTCAACCAAACGCCTATCCCATTAACTCCACTTGAAGGCTTATCGATTGTCTACGATGATGAGGATATTGTTGTTATCGATAAACCGGTTGGATGCGCTGCGCATCCAAGCCCAGGATGGCTGGGGCCAACCGTTGTCGGTGCCCTGACCGCTGCAGGGTTCACAATCTCAACGAGCGGTCCAGCAGAACGAGCTGGAATCGTGCATCGCCTCGATGTTGGAACAAGTGGATTAATGATTATTGCAAAGACAGATCGCGCCTACCTAGCTTTGAAAGAGGCGTTTAGAGTTCGCAAGATAGATAAGGTCTATCACGCACTTGTGCAGGGACATATGGATCCAGCCACCGGAACAATAGATGCACCCATTGATCGTCACCCCAAAGAGGATCACCGTTTTGCGGTGGTGGCAGAGGGAAAAGAGTCGATTACACATTACGAGGTAATTGAGTTCTATCGAGGTGTCCCACTAGTTAAAATCGAACTCGAAACCGGTCGAACACATCAGATCAGAGTTCACTTCTCAGCGTTAAACCACCCATTGGTTGGAGATACAACGTATGGAGCCGACCCAGTACTAGCAAAATCCATGAAGATGTCACGTCCAT
>CAIMCU010000220.1 GCA_903839585.1 uncultured Actinomycetes bacterium
AGACATCAAACGATCTTTTGCTTACTAAGAAGGAGCTTCTTGTCCTTCGTCGTGAGCGCGAAAAGCTATTTAAGAACCTCGACGGTATCCGTCACATGACTAAGTTGCCTTCAGCGATTTGGGTAGTCGATACCAAGAAGGAGCACCTCGCAGTTGCCGAAGCTAAGAAGCTCGGTATTCCAGTTATCGCAATCCTTGATACAAACTGCGATCCTGATGAGGTTGATTTCAAGATTCCGGGTAATGACGATGCGATCCGTTCAATCGGTCTCTTAACTCGCGTTATTACAGATGCAATTGCAGAAGGCCTTAAGGCTCGCTCCGCAGCTGCACCAGCAGCTCCTGCAGCAACTGCAGAGGTTGCAGCAGGTGAACCACTTGCTGATTGGGAAAAGGAAATTCTTGATACCGCAGCACCAGCTGCAACAACACCGGAGGCGTAATTAAATTGGCTAACTATTCAGCAGATGATGTAAAACGTCTTCGCGAGGCAACCGCAGCAGGAATGCTCGATTGCAAAAAAGCTCTCGATGAGGCAGATGGTGATTACGACAAGGCGATAGACATTATTCGTGTAAAGGGACTCAAGGGAGTCACTAAGCGCGAAGGACGTCTGACTTCAAACGGTCTTGTTGTTGCAAAGGTGCAGGGAGATCTCGGCGTAATGCTCGAGCTCAACTGCGAGACGGACTTCGTTGCAAAGGGTGAGCGCTTTATTGCACTCGGTGACGAACTCGTTGACCACCTTCTCACCTCTAAGTCAGCAGATGTTGCAGCCTTTCTTGCATCAAAGATGGCTACAGGAAAAACTGTTCAAGAGGTTATCGATGAAGGTAACGCAACAATGGGCGAGAAGATTGAGGTTCGCAACGTTGCAGTTGTTGAGGGACCTGTTGGTCTCTACCTCCATAAGACAAGCCCAGATCTTCCACCACAGGTAGGAGTTCTCGTCTCACTTGCTAAGGAGGCCGTTGAGGTTGGTAAGGATGTTGCACAGCACATCGCAGCCTTTGCCCCTAAGTTCGTTCACCGTGATGATGTCCCTGCGGACCTCATTGAGAACGAGCGCCGTATCGCCGAAGAAACAGCCCGCGAAGAAGGTAAGCCAGAGGCTGCCCTCGCTAAGATTGTTGAAGGTCGCGTAACCGGTTTCGTTAAGGAGGTCTCCTTGATCGAGCAGGCTTTCGCAAAGGATGCAAAGAAGACTGTGAAGCAGATTCTCGATGAAGCTAACACAGCTGTAAAAGCTTTCCACCGCTTCCGCGTTGGTCAGTAATTAACTCGTAGAGCGAAGGGAGCACTCAATGCCAGGTTCAAGAGGAACTTATAAGCGAGTGCTCCTTAAGCTTTCCGGCGAAGTTTTCGGCGGGGAAAAGGGCATCGGCGTAGATATCAACGTTATGCGCGATGTTGCAAAGCAGATTAAAGATGTCGTTAAGAGCGGCGTGCAGATTGCCATCGTCGTTGGTGGCGGTAACTACTTCCGTGGGGCAGAGCTTCAGCAGGTAGGTATGGATCGTGCTCGCGCCGACTACATGGGAATGCTCGGAACAGTCATGAACTGTTTAGCACTTCAAGACTTCTTAGAAAAAGAGGGCGTTGATACTCGCGTTCAGACAGCTATCACAATGGGTCAGGTTGCTGAGCCTTATATTCCGCGCCGTGCAATTCGCCACTTAGAAAAAGGTCGCGTTGTCATTTTTGGCGCAGGTGCCGGTATGCCGTTCTTTACAACAGATACCGTTGCAGCTCAGCGCGCACTTGAGATTGGTTCAGAGGCGCTTCTTCTTGCAAAGAGCGGTGTCGATGGCGTATACAGCGCAGATCCAAAGAAGGATTCAAGCGCAACGAAGTTTGACCAGATTTCATACGACGATGTTCTCTCAAAGTCACTGGCAGTTGCAGATGCCGCCGCTTTCAGTCTTTGCCGTGAAAACAAGCTACCTATCGTTGTCTTTGATTTAATGGCTAATGGAAATATCGGCCGCGCGGTCCGCGGAGAAAAAATTGGAACGCTAGTAGCTTAAGGAGCTATCCACCATGGCAGATATCGCTGGCGCACTTAAAGACGCCGAAACAAAGATGAACAAGGCTGTTGAGGTTGCCAAGGATGACTTTGCAACTATTCGCACCGGCCGCGCGCACCCAGCACTCTTTAACAAGATTATGGTTGATTACTACGGTACCTACACCGCACTTTCACAGTTAGCCTCAATCCAAATCCCTGAGGCGCGCATGGCGATTGTCTCTCCCTTTGATAAAGGTGCAATGGCATCTATTGAAAAGGCGATCCGTGAGTCAGATCTTGGGGTTAATCCAGGAAATGATGGCGTTGTTATCCGCGTCGCCCTTCCTCAGTTGTCAGAGGAGCGCCGCAAGGATTACATC
>CAIMCU010000221.1 GCA_903839585.1 uncultured Actinomycetes bacterium
GGACCGATCCCTCTTTGTCAGTAGTTCCTGAACTTGTGGCAGAGGTAGATTCAGAAGAGTTTTATGATTTTCAGGTCAATCGCCCAACGGTCAGCCTAGATGATTCATCGAATCGTCAACTGACCTGGCCCGGCACTCAGATCTTTGCGCTAGCACTCCCACATCTTCCAATGGACTTAATCATCGTTCGCGGAGTTGAGCCATCGATGAAATGGATCTCATTTACAAAGGACATTCTCGATCTTGCCGATGATTTAGAGGTCACCTCCATAATTACAGTTGGTTCGATGCTCGCTGACGCCCCTCATACGCGTCCAATAGTTGTTGCGTCCAGTGGTTCAACACCTGAGGTTTCTAAGAGACTCTCCGTAGAGCTCAGTCGTTACGAAGGACCTACAGGAATTCTCGGAGCAGTTATTGAAGCGTGCGTTCGTAGAGGTGTGGATGCTGTCTCTTTCTGGGCAGCCGTTCCGCATTATGCATCATCGTCGCCATCACCAAAGGCAACTCTGGCTCTGGTAAATGCAATTGAAAACTTTCTTGACATAGACATACCGCAGGGCTCTCTTCCTGAAAGCGCACATTCATGGCAGTTAGAGGTAGATGATTTAGCCCAAGAGGACTCTGAAGTTGCTGAGTATGTTAAAGCGCTGGAGGAAAGTAAGGACTCAACACAACTCCCAGATGTTACGGGAGATGAGATTGCGAAGGAGCTAGAGAGGTTCTTAAGGCGCCAGAGCGGAGGTTAAAGGGCTAGGCCAAGCAAGGCATCTATCGCTCGAGATAACTCCCCTGCAGAACCACCTGAAACGCAATCCTCTGAACCGCTGAGGCTCTGCGTTACCCACCCACTTAAAACGGTAATTGCGCGTGGTGTATCCAGGTTGTTGGCCAAGGCGGCGATTATTTCGGTAATGACAATATCTGTGGGTGCTACCTCAGTGCGAGAAAGTGCGGTTCGCAGATCATCAAGGAATTCTGAGGCTGTACTGAGCTCCTCATTACTCCACATATGATCCTCACGATAATGATGCATCAGTAAAGCAAGACGAATAACCATAGGATCTACGCCACTTGCAATCAGTTTCGATACGAAAACAAGGTTGCCCTTTGATTTGCTCATCTTCTCGCCCTCAACGCCAACCATGCCAGAGTGGACATAGTGACGAGCGAAATCTTTGCCGGTAATTAGCTTTGCTTGTGTCGCCGACATCTCGTGATGAGGAAAGATCAGATCGCTACCGCCACCTTGAATGTCTATTGAGGTGTGCTCTGTATTATCTACATCTAAGAAGTTAAGTGCGATTGCGCAACACTCGATGTGCCAACCTGGCCTACCTTTTCCTAGCGCAGACTCCCAACCAGGCTCACCAAATCTTTGTTTCAACCATAGGAGCGGATCAAGTGCATCCTGCTTTCCAACTCTTTCAGGGTCTCCCCCACGTTGAGCAAAGATTGCAGGCATCTCATCGGGCGAAAGGTGCGAAATTTCTCCGAAACCCAGATCCTTGTGAAGATCTAAGTAAGTGTCCTCATCGACCAAGTAGGTCGCATTGATCTGGTTTAAGGATTCGATCGCCTTTGTTACAAGAGGAATAGCCTCTACTGCTCCAATGTAATGTGCGGGGGGTAGTACATGAAGAGCAACCATATCGGCACGGAACAGATCTATTTGAGAGTTGGCTAACTCTCTCCAATCCACACCGTCACGATTGGCCCTCTCAAGGAGGGGGTCATCTATATCTGTAATGTTTTGTACATATATAACTCTGGATCCAGTTGCCCGCAGGTATCTGTTGAGCAAATCAAAGGCGATATAAGTATTTGCATGGCCTAAATGAGTTGCATCGTATGGTGTGATCCCACATACATACATCCGGTAGACAGACTTCTTTGGAACTGCTTCGGGCGAATTCGTTGCCGTATTCCACAACTTTAATTCTGGCAATTCAAACCGTGCGTCAATTGGAGGTATTGCAACACTTGCCCAGGAATGCATTTACCTATCTTATTCTAGAAAGGAGGCCAAGGTACGGCCGGCCACTCCTCGGACGGTGATGGGAACACAAGCTCCTGTCGTAAACGAAGGACTCGCTCTATTAGTGCATGTACCTCTCCAGGTTCAAGTAATTCTAGAAAGATGGGGTCGCGGGCAACGACTTGCGCCCTATCTAGCCACGCAATCTCAGCCTCTGACAAGGACATTCCCGCCCATTGCCATAAAACAGTTCTAAGTTTGTCATCCTCATGAAATGTCACACCATGATCGCATGCAAAGAGTCTGCCTTGTCGATCAGGTAATAGATGGCCGATTTTTCTGTCGGTATTATTAATAACCGCATCAAAGAGCGTTAATCGTCTTAGCTGTGGATTATCTACCTGAAAGTAGTTCATCAGATCGATTTCTTCATCAATCTCAATCCAAAGTTGAACCATCCCAGGTCCGTACGGACCATCTCTTAGAATGGTCGGCGGAACGATAAAATCCTGCATTAAGTATGAGAATCTAAAGGCCGCGTATTCACGTTTTGCCAAAGAGCCAGAGACGAAATCCCAAAGAGGACGCTCGCCGGCTTCTGGCTTGTAAATTACCTTGCGGCTCTCTAAATCGTATTCTGCCTGTGCAAACAATGTTGCATTTGAAGCATCAACTAAACGCCCCTTAACGCTAAGTTGCGCCTTCTCCAAGAACCCTAAATGAGCATCTACAAACTCCTTCATCGTCTATACCCATTTGCTCTCGGACACAGATGGCCTTGAGGGTTTATGGGCGCGGAACAAAAAGGACAAACGGGGCGTCCAGAGTCAAGTACTAACTTTGATCTTGCGGTGAAGCCCTTTGCTTGAGACAAAGTCAAAAAAATTACAACCGCATCATCGTTTTCTGACTCAACCTCAATCTCAATCTTCTCAAGATTTTCATCGTAGGAAAGCGAAATTGCAACTGCGCGAAAGTCGTCATCGATAGGCGTCTCAAGTGGTTGCGAGTCGACATTCTCATCTAGAACGGGTGGTTGTGAGGAGGATATTCTCAACTCTCGTAACATCAGTGAAACTCTCTCACTCAGAGCTACAAGCTGCTCCTTCTCAATCGAGATAGACAACATCTGCGAACTCTCCCGTACCTGCAGATAAAAAGCGCGCGATCCCGGCTCTCCTACCGTTCCGGCAACAAAGCGATCTGGATCAAGAAAGGCCCGTAAATTCTCGGCACTCATGGGTTAACTATTTACCAATTCTTCAATATTCGAACGTGAATCATTGAGAGTTAACAACCTAATCCGACCCTTGTGATAATCAAATACCGTGACAGAAGCGTTATCGATGACAAGCTTCTGGAACTCATCAACATGTAGACCTAACAGATCTGCCACAAGCAGTTTGATTACATCTGCGTGCGTAACGAGAGCTATCGCGCCAGATTTGGATGATGAGACCGCTTCGTTAAATGAAGCTCGAGCCCGCTTCTGTACCTCTACCAAGGACTCTCCATTTGGGAACCTGGCCGTACTTGCCTTGTTCTGAACACGGGACCACTCCCTTGTGCGCGAAACGGTGATGATCTTCTTTCCGGTCCAATCTCCAAAATCCAACTCGTTAACGCCGTGATCTGTTACCAAGCTCCTTCTCGACTTTACGGATTGAGCATTTATCCAAGGCTCAATAGTTTCTAAGCATCTTTGCATAGGACTTACGCGTAGTTGAGTGATCTTGCTCTTGCCTAAGCGAAGCGCCAACTCTTCTGCCTGCTTGCGTCCTTGCGCACTTAAGGAGATACCCGGTTTTTGACCCGTTAAGACTCCCTGACGATTGGCGGTTGATTGCGCATGGCGAATCAAAAGAACTCGTGACATGTATCGAAGGTTATCGGGTAAATCAAGAACCGTCTTGCTAAGGTCACGCCATGGAACTTCGCAGAGTTGGTTCAACTGGCTTACAAGTTTCTCGCATCGGCCTCGGAACCATGACATGGGGCCGAGATACAGACACCCATGAGGCGGCAGATCAGTGTCGCACCTTTATTGAGTCTGGAGGAAACTTTCTCGATACATCGGCGACCTACGGCGATGGAGATAGCGAAAGGGTTATTGGCGGATTAATCGGCACATTATTTGCGCGTGAAGAAGTTGTCATCGCCACTAAAGCTGGTGCATTTACCACCGATGGTGCCGTTCATATCGATAACTCCCGTACATCACTTATTGCGTCATTAGATAAATCATTGCAGAGATTAGGAAGTGATTACGTCGATATCTGGCAGATTGCCGAATGGGATCCCTTTAGTCCACTAGAAGACACACTTTCAGCTCTCGATTATGCCTACTCTTCAGGCAAAGCTAGATACGTTGGTTTATCTAACTTCTCAGGTTGGCAGAGCTCTCGAGCAGTCACCCTCCAGCAAAACAACACAAGCAAGGCACCGATAGTTTCTATGCAAAATGAGTACTCACTACTAAACCGTAAGGCCGAGAACGAGATCATCTCCTGCGCTCAAGGGCTCAACGTTGGTTTCTTCGCATGGTCCCCTCTGGCTCGGGGTGTCTTAACTGGAAAGTATCGAAACGGTGTCCCTGCAGACTCTAGAGCAGCAACTCCACACTTTGCTCCTTTCGTCGAACCATACCTACAACCTGAATCCGCAAGAGTTGTTGAAGCGGTTATTGCTGCCGGAGCAGGTTTGGGCTACTCCCCTCTTGAGGTTGCGTTGGCGTGGGTACGTGATGCTCCTGGTGTTACCTCAACAATTGTTGGTGCAAGAACCGGTGCGCAGTTACGAGGAGTATTAACCTCTGAAGAGATTCAACTCC
>CAIMCU010000222.1 GCA_903839585.1 uncultured Actinomycetes bacterium
CTGATCTACCGGGAATTCAGCACCACTTCAATGTTCCAGTTGAATCATTTGACGAAGCTGTTTTCACAGATGGTCTTATGTTCGACGGCTCCTCAATCCGTGGTTTCCAGTCAATCCACGAATCAGATATGAAGCTGCTCCCGGTCCCAAGTTCAGCTTTCATCGATCCTTTCCGCACCGAGAAGACTCTCGTGATCATCTTCTCTGTACACAATCCAAGTGATAACTCACCTTACTCACGCGATCCTCGCGGTGTAGTCGCCAAGGCGGTTGATTACATGCGCTCACTAGGTATCGCAGATACCGCATTCTTCGCACCTGAGGCTGAGTTTTACGTCTTTGATGCTGTTCGATTTGAAACCGGTATCAACAAGGCAACACATGAAATTCAATCATACGAAGGCGCGTGGAATACAGGCGTTGAGTACGATGCAGATGGAACACCAAACCGTGGTTACCGCACTCGAGTAAAGGGTGGTTACTTCCCTGTATCTCCGACGGATCAGTATGCAGATCTTCGTGATGAGATGGTTATGGAGCTCGGCCGTGCTGGTTTACTCGTTGAGCGTTCACACCATGAGGTCGGAACCGCAGGTCAGATGGAGATTAACTACCGATTCTCCGACATCCTAAACGCAGGCGATGATGTAATGAAGTTTAAGTACATCATCCGCAACGTTGCATGGGAGGGCGGAAAGACAGCTACCTTTATGCCAAAGCCTCTCTTTGGAGATAACGGATCTGGAATGCACGTTCATCAATCACTTTGGAAAGATGGAAAGCCACTCTTCTTCGGAGATGGCTACGGCGTTCTTTCAGATATGGCACGTTGGTACATCGGTGGATTGCTTAAGCACGCACCATCACTTCTTGCCTTCACCAACCCAACGGTTAACTCATACCGACGTTTAGTTCCAGGCTATGAAGCACCAGTTAACCTTGTTTACTCAGCCCGTAACCGCTCTGCATGTATCCGTATTCCTATTACGGGATCAAATCCAAAGGCAAAGCGCATCGAGTTCCGTTGCCCTGATCCATCCTCTAACCCATACCTCGCATTCGCTGCGATGCTTATGGCGGGAATCGATGGCATCATGAACAAGATCGAGCCACCTGCTCCAGTAGATAAGGATCTCTACGAACTAGAAGGCGCTGAAGCAGCTGCCATCAAGCAGGTACCAGGATCACTTGATGAAGTTCTTAACAACCTCGAGAATGATCATGACTTCCTTACTAAGGGTGATGTATTTGCACCAGATCTCATCTCAACGTGGATCGATTTCAAGCGCAAGAGCGAAGTTGATTACGTTCGCTTGCGTCCACATCCAGCTGAGTTCGAGCTTTACTACGACATCTAAACTCTAAATAAAGAAACCCCGCCGGGAAACTGGCGGGGTTTCTTGCTTTCAATAGGGCTTAAGTCAATGGCAAATGAGATTTTGAAAAGAGTTTAAAGAGCAGTAAGGAAAGAACTGCGCTTACCACTGATGCTGCAATAACAGCCATTACTGCTAACTCTTGAAGAGCCACATCATCAAAAGCTAGCTTTGCAATAAAGATTGCGACGGTAAAGCCTACTCCTGCCGCACTTCCTGTAGCCAAAATATCCTTACCGGTGGCGCCAGTTGGCAAAACTGCAATCTTTGCCCTCTTCGCAAGAATCGAGGCGATCAAGATTCCGATCGGCTTACCTAGCACCAGACCAAAAAAGATTCCCCAAGCAACTAGTGAAGCAATCGCAGCTGACAGGCTGCTTTGATTTATGACTACCCCTGTATTTGCGAAGGCAAATACAGGCACAATGAGGAAGGTGCTGTAGGGGTGGCACTTGTGCTCCAACCATTCGATCACAGAGACAGAGCCATCCTCTAAATCCTCAAGACCTGAATTTTTGTGCGCAATGTTTGGGGTGAGCATTCCAAGAATTACCCCTGCCAGAGTGGGATGAACTCCAACTTTGTAGAGAGAGAACCACAACAAGATGCCCACAAAGATGTAGGCAGGCATAAAGGTAATGTTCCACCTCTTAGCAATTGCGATCGCCAGAACAGAGAGTGTGGCTATAGGAATCCATACAGCCTTGAGGCCGGATGAGTAGACAAAGGCAATAATCAATATAGCTCCGATGTCATCTATTACCGCCAAAGCTAAAAGGAATGAGCGTAGCGCTGTAGTAGCACTTGTCCCCACCATGGTCAGCAGACCTACGGCCAAAGCTATATCTGTTGCAACAGGCACTCCCCAGCCAGATGCTTCTTCTTGTCCTGCAATGAGTAGGTAAATTATGGCCGGAACGACCATTCCACCGATAGCTGCCAGCAAAGGCAGCATGGCCGCCTTTTTTGAAGCTAAATGACCAGAGGTAATTTCGCGCTTTATCTCAAGCCCAACGACGAAGAAGAAAATCGTCATCAAAACATAGTTAATAACTTTGAGAATTGATAAGTCGATCGACAGTACACCAGAGCCGATTGAGAAGTGGTAGGCCAATACTTCGAAATACTCATCACTTAGAGGAGAGTTGGCAATAAGCAAGCCTGCCGCTGAAGCAAGCAGAATAAGTATTCCGCTTATCGACTCTCGTTGCAGAAAATCACGGAGTGGGGCTAAAGTGATTCTCACAGTCAAACTCTAACCGATTTAGCTCTCCTGACGCCTGACTTTCTTAAGTGACAAGAGAAGATATCCAATCGAACCAACCGTTAAGGCCAATATAACTCCGATGTTTGCTGATGCCCAGGTTCCTTCTCTGCCACCGACAACTCCCAAAAAGTAACCTTGCCAAGAAAGCCAGGAGGCAGAGGAGTTTGAGACAAATCCCCATCCAATAAAGGAACCAAATACAAGAAGAAAAATTGATGACTTGTTCCATGCACCGTATGCGCCATCAGGTCGGTAGAGATCCTCTTGTATGTATGGAGCTTTCCGTATGAGGACATCGGTGACAAATACTGCAGACCAGACAGCGACAGGCACTCCAAGGGTTAAGAGAAATCCTTGGAAGGGTATAAAGAAGTTTGAAGCAAACCACACTATATAGATGGTGCCAATTAACATGATGAGCGCATCAATTGAAGCGGCGATATGACGTTTAACCGGAATTCCAATTGAGATCAGAGTCAAACCCGAAGAGTAAAGATCAAGGATGGCTCCACCGACTAAGCCAAGAACCGCAACGAGGGCAAATGGAATGAGATACCAGGTCGGAAGCAAAGTAGTTAACGCTCCGATTGGATCTGAGGCGATAGCGCTAAATAGGGTTTCATCACTTCCTGCCAATAGTGAGCCGTAAATTACAAGGGTTATAGGAACGATTGATGCTCCTAAAACCGTCCATAAAACCACACTTGAACCCTTAACTGTTCGGGGCAGGTATCTCGAGTAGTCAGCGGCAGAGTTAACCCATCCGAGCCCTATTCCAGTGATACCAAAGATAGTTGCACCAATAAATGCTTGGAAAGTTCCAGTAGGTATTTCGTGAACTGCACTCCAATTTACTTGATCAATACTTAACCCAATGTAAATCAAGGTCATAGCAACTGTTAGAAGGGTTAGCGTCTTTTGAAGCTTCATGATTACTTGATGACCTAGTACTCCACCAGCCACGGTCAAACCTGCGGCGATGATGAAGCCGAAAACCATCGCTAAATCCTTGTCTATGGAGCCAACACGTTCGAAGACTGTTCCTGTAGCAAGTGTTGCTAGTGAGACAAGAACAGTTTCCCAACCAACAAAAACAAGGTAGGAAAGCAAACCTGGGATTACATTGCCCTTTACTCCAAA
>CAIMCU010000223.1 GCA_903839585.1 uncultured Actinomycetes bacterium
CACCGCGACGGAGCCGATGCCTCAATCTCCATTATCGATAATGGAGTTGGTTTACCTCAAGGCTTTTCAATAGCTGAGTCTTCAAATCTAGGGTTACAGATTGTCCGCACATTAACCGAGAATGAGCTACGCGGAGAGATTACAATTTTCCAAAGCGAAAAAGGAACTCAGGCAAAACTTACATTTCCTCTTTAGGAAAAGCTCTGAGTGTTCTGCTCCATCAAGCGAGCACGGTTACGAGCGGCTCGACGTTTAAGGGCTCGACGTTCATCCTCTGACAAGCCACCCCAAACACCAGCATCCTGTCCGCTCTCAAGCGCCCACGCTAGGCATGGCTCCTTAACAACGCATCGGTTACAGACCTTCTTCGCCTCTTCGATCTGGGTGATTGCAGGTCCTGTATTTCCAACAGGGAAGAAGAGCTCTGGATCCTCATCGCGGCATGCTGATTGATGTCGCCAGTCCATGACTCATCCTCTTTTCTACATAATTCTTAAACTTAGTAAAGATGCGAATTCGCAAGGAGTTAATTCTCCCTGTTCATGATGCGTTAAACAAGGATGTAGAGCGAATGTTTTTGAATAAAGGAGTGATTTGTATCTATAAAGCTTAGAAAAAGTGCCCCCGACAGGATTTGAACCTGTGCACCGGCCTCCGGAGGGCCGTGCTCTATCCCCTGAGCTACGGGGGCTCGTGGAGAGGCAAGGTTATCCAACAAGTGCAAGAATTCGTCACATGGCCCACTTTGAAGCGTATTTCGGAACTGGATGTTTTTGGGGTGCAGAGCGCCGCTTCTGGAAACTCGATGGTGTTATTGAAACAAGCGTTGGATACATGGGTGGCACCACAAAGAACCCTAGTTATGAAGAGGTGTGCACAGGAAAAACAGGTCACGCTGAAATGGTTAAGGTTGTTTTCAATTCAGAGAGTGTCTCCTATCAGAGACTGCTTGAAGAGTTTTGGGTGATGCATGATCCAACCTCCCTCAATCAACAAGGTGGAGATATTGGAACTCAGTATCGAAGCGTCATCTTCACGACAAATGAAGAACAGAGCAAGGATGCCCTTCGCAGCAAAGATGAGTACCAGAGCGCACTCGATGCTCAAGGTATTGGCAAAATTGTTACTCAGATAGAAGACTGCACACCACATACCTATTACTTGGCCGAGGAGTACCATCAAAAGTACTTGGCGAAGAATCCAAATGGATATGACTGTCACTCAAGTACAGGAGTCACTTATCCGCAAAGGGTTACGAGCTAATGGCGATTGAAAAGATCTCCCTGGATGACTCGGAGCTGCGCCAAAAGTTAGATCCACTTTCATATGAAGTCCTTCGCCATGGCGCAACTGAAAGACCCTTCACGGGCGAGTACACCGACACGGAAACTGTTGGAGTTTATAAGTGCAAGGCGTGCGGAAATGAGTTGTTTAGAAGCGAGACAAAGTTTCACTCAGGCTGTGGTTGGCCATCTTTCTATGCACCAACTTCAACGGACTCTGTACCTCTGATTGTGGATCGCTCCCTTGCCCCAAGGATTCGCACCGAGGTGCGATGTGCAGCTTGCGATTCGCATTTAGGCCATGTCTTTGAAGGTGAGGGTTTTGAGGTTCCAACAGATCAGCGCTGGTGCATTAACTCAGTGTCAATGATTCTTGAAGTGAGCCCGTAGTTGAACCCTGACAAAACTGGTTACGATGTAATTGTTGTCGGCGGAGGTCACAACGGTTTAGTAAGTGCTAGTTATTTGGCTAAGGCGGGCAAAAAGGTTCTTCTTCTTGAAGGAACAGATCACCTCGGTGGTGCTACTACCAGCGTAAAGCCGTTTCCAGATTTTGATGCAAAGCTCTCTCGATACTCATACCTAGTCTCCTTACTACCCGATAAAATCGTTTCAGATCTTGCAATCAACTTTAAAACCCTTGAAAGACCTTATGCATCCTTTACACCGTATCGCAAAGGTAATCTCGATAGCGGCTTACTAGTTGCAAATAAATGGAACGATGAAACAGAGAAATCTTTCAAGGAGCTCACCGGATCCGATGCCGAAGGCAAGGCTTGGCAGAGCTTTTACGGAGAGATTGCAGATTTTGCGAAGAGATTCGCACCAACCATGTTAGAGCCGCTTAAAACAAGGAGCGAGCTTCGCAATCACATGAATCTCGAACGCACGTGGGAGTATCTAATTGAAAGACCAATTGGTGAGGTTATCAATGAACGATTCTCAAATGACATTGTGCGAGGTGTTGTTCTGACCGATGCAATAATCGGTACTTTCGTTAGCGCAGAGCAGATTCAAGCCAATATCTGTTTTCTTTATCACCTCATCGGTAACGGAACCGGTCAGTGGCGTGTTCCTCAAGGGGGGATGGGTGCCATTGTCGTTGAGCTTGAAAGGGTTGCACGAGGCGCAGGCGTGGAGATTCAAGTCGGTTCACGGGTAAGTGATATTGAAACTAGCGCCACAGGCGTTAGCGTTACAACAGAAGACAAGCAGCGATTTGTTGCACAACAGCTGCTCTTTGCCGGTGCACCACAGACCCTCGACAAAATCCGCGGACGCAAATCCGTCGACTCTCTCGAGGGCTCTCAGCTAAAGATCAATATGTTGCTTTCATCTCTGCCGCAACTCAAATCAGGGGTTGATCCACGCAAGGCCTTTGCGGGGACCTTCCACGCCAACGAGAGCTTCACTCAACTTGAGAACGCAGTGAAAGAGGTTCGTAATGGAAAACTTCCAGAGCTGCTGCCCCTTGAGATGTACTGCCATACCCTGACCGATCCAAGCATTCTCTCGGGTGAGCTCATCGATAAGGGTTTCCAAACCTTGACGCTCTTTGGAATTCACACAAGCGCCTCTCTCTTCGACGCCGATAATGAAGGAACGAAAGAGGTAGCCAAGCAACTTGCTCTCTCCAGCCTAAATCAGTTCTTAGCTCAACCGATTGAGGATGTGCTGGCGCGAAACAGCGATGGAAGTCTTGCCATCGAGGTTAAATCTCCAACAGATTTAGAGGCCGACATTGGGCTACCCCGGGGAAACATCTTTCACAGAGACTTAGATTTTCCATTTAAGGAGGATGGCGAACAACTCCAATGGGGAGCTGAAACCGATGACCCTCGCATCTTTCTTGCCGGGGCGGGTGCACGCCGAGGCGGTGGCGTCAGCGGAATCGCAGGACATAACGCAGCTATGGCCGCGCTTAACTCTCCAAACCTCTAAAAAGAGAGTATTTTTAGCTCATCATGAAAGCCTTTAAAAGAGCCCTCGCAGCCTTTGCATTTATTGCAATTGCATTTAGAGCTGTCGGTTCATTTCTATCCTGGGTAGAAAAACAGGAAGATGCTCCTGCCGATGCTTGGATTGATGAAGATGAGTTTGAAGAAGCTTAAATGAGCTCTCAAACTTACATTCCAGGAAGCTGCAATATCGGACAAGGCGAAGTTCGCCGCAGACAAACAGTTGCACTTATTGGTGCGGTACTTTCCTTAGCAACACTTGTTGGATTTATCTCAACAAACGCATCACCAATGTCTCGTCTTTCTATCTTTGTGCCCCTAGCCGTTGC
>CAIMCU010000224.1 GCA_903839585.1 uncultured Actinomycetes bacterium
GCAAGGGTTGGATCATCACACTGGAAGGATCCTTCGCCATTCTTGAGTGGAATCACAACCTCTTGCCCTTTTGTAAATGAAGATGTCCAAGCAGTTGAGGTGTTCTCAATAACTAACCTTTGATCGTGACAAAGAAAGTGCAGCTCGTGGTTTCGAGTAAGCGCCCCTGGAAGAAGGTGTGCTTCGCAGAGAACTTGAAATCCATTGCAAATACCGAGCAAGGGCATCCCGCCATTAGCGGCATCGATGATTTTTTCCATAACAGGAGCAAAGCGCGAGATTGCTCCACAGCGCAGATAATCTCCGTAAGAGAATCCACCAGGAAGAATGACAGCGTCAACACCTTTGAGATCAGCCTCTTTATGCCACAACGCAACCGAGGTTGCACCGGCCGCATCCACGGCACGAGCGGCATCTCGATCATCGAGAGTGCCAGGAAAAGTTACAACTCCAACCTTCATCTAGTTTTCTACCCTTACTACAAAGGTTTCGATTACTGGGTTGGCAAGAAGTTTCTCTGCAGCTTTTTCAACCTCGGCAAGTTGCGCAGGTGATGGTTGACCATCTACTTCAATCTCAAATCTCTTACCTTGGCGCACACTCTTTGCAAAGGTAAAGCCAAGACGTGGCAACGCTGCAGAAACCGCACTACCTTGCGGATCTAAGATCTCTGGCTTGAGCATTACATCTACAACTATCTTTGCCATTATTTGCTCCCTTTAGAACTTGCTGCCGGTTATTCGATAAAACGCTTCTGCATACCGCTCTGCAGTCTTTTCTACGATCTCTGCAGGCAATTCTGGTGGTGGACTCTTTCTATCCCAACCGCTTGAGATTAAGTAATCTCGAACAAACTGCTTATCAAATGAGGGCAGAGATAATCCGGGAGACCACTCTGAAGCCTCCCAAAAACGTGAAGAGTCCGGGGTAAGCGCTTCGTCGCCGAGGATAACCTCGCCCGACGAGCTCTTTCCAAACTCAAACTTTGTATCTGCCAGAATAACTCCGCGGCTATGTGCATACTCTGCAGCTGTTGAGTAAAGCTTTAAAGTGAAGTGGCGAAGGGACTCGGCATCATCTCGACCGATCCTGCTCACGCTTTCTTCAAAGTTAATGTTGATATCGTGATCACCGATCGCTGCTTTAGTAGCCGGAGTAAAGATACTCTCTGGAAGCTTTGATCCATCGAGTAAGCCACTTGGTAGTTTGTTGCCACACACCTCTTGATTGGCTTGATACTCGCTCCAGCCACTACCTGTGAGGTAACCCCGTGCAACGCACTCAATCTCAATCATCTCAAGTGGTTCAACAATCACTGCACGATCTGAAACTGAAGCTGGGACCTCATCGGTAATGATGTGATTAGGAACGATATCTTCAAGAAGTTCAAACCAAAAGAGTGAAAGCTGAGTAAGAATCGCACCCTTGTTTGGAATTGTCGTTGGAAGTACCCAGTCAAAGGCAGAGATCCGATCAGATGCAACCAATAAAATCTCTTTCTTTTCATTGGTGTAAAGATCTCGAACTTTTCCGGTGCGCAGATGGTTCCACCCATTTATTGAAGGCGCTGGCGGTGGGCCAGCTGTGCCGAAGCCGCTCACCTAATAGAGCCGGGCTTGTACTGCGCTGCGGCAGGGTGCGCGGATGTAATCGCCTCAATGCGAGTTACAACTCGTGCAATTTGTTGGCGAGCATCGCCAGTAAACTCAATTGGATCCTTAATTAGCGCACTCAGTGCTGCTTTATCAAGTGGGATTCGTGAATCCTCTGCAAGCGCATCAAGAAGTGTGTTTGCCTTACCTTCTCGCATGGCAAGAGCCGCTTTAACGGCGTGCTCTTTAATAACCTCATGGGCAACTTCTCGTCCAACACCTGCTTTTACAGATGCCATCAAGATCTTTGTTGTCGCTAAGAATGGAAGGTAGCGCTCGAGTTCAGCAGAGATTACAGCTGGGAACGCGCCAAACTCTGAGATTACTGTGAGCATTGTTTCAAGCAGACCATCGATTGCATAAAACGCATCTGGCATGGCGACGCGTCGTACAACGCTGCACGAAACATCGCCCTCGTTCCATTGATCGCCAGCTAGCTCTGAGACCATGGATGAGTAACCGCGAAGAATTACTGAAAGTCCATTAACTCGTTCGCAGGAACGGGTATTCATCTTATGTGGCATTGCAGATGAGCCAACTTGGCCTGCCTTAAAGCCCTCGGTGACAAGTTCCGCACCAGCCATCAAGCGAATTGATGTTGCTAGCGATGATGGTGAAGTCGCAAGCTGAACAAGAGTTGTGACGACGTCATAATCCAAGGAACGTGGATAAACCTGACCAGTTGAATCGAGAACAC
>CAIMCU010000225.1 GCA_903839585.1 uncultured Actinomycetes bacterium
AGCCAAAGATCGTTGCAGCTGGATACCATCAGAATCGACTTCGCGAGTTGATGGGTCTAGAGACTGAGGAGTTTCAAGCTAAGAGACTACTCGCCTCCTTTGATCGCTTTCGTGGCCGTGAGAAGACTCCACATCCACCATTGCACCAATCTGCTCGTAGATGGTTGGAGGAAACGTATAAGCCAATCGTTGCTCTCATTCCAGAACACTTGCAAGGGCGAATCGAAGAGGCTCAGTTTTTCCATGAAACTCTTGAGCATCGCTGGTACTTAAGCGAGAAGGCTGGCCATGATGTCGGGCTTACCTTTTCTGCGAAGGCTTACATTCAAGATGTTCTGCCGTACCGTCGCGACTCTGGCATAGATGGCATGATGGGTCAGTGAGCCTTCCTCCTAACTTTGCAAGAGCTGTTGATTTAAGCTCACTCGGAAAGCCAAAGCCAGAACCGCAAGAAGGTCCCATCGTTGGCTCAGAGGTAACCAAAGAGAACATCGGCGAAGTATTTTTGCCACTCTCAACTACTCGAGCTGTGATCATTCTCTGCTGGTCGGTGCGATCTCCAGAGTCCGTGGAAGTCTTAAACATCTTAGGAAAGCTCGAAGCGCAATCTGATGGCGCTTGGACCCTTGGAAGAGTGGATATCGATTCACAACCTGAGGTTGCTCAAGCCTTTCAGACTAAAGCGATTCCATTTGCAGTCGCCATCATTAATGAACAGATGGTTCCGCTCTTTGAACAGCCTTACCCCGAGGAACAGATCAAGATGGTCATCGATAAGGTCTTATCCCTTGCTGCGCAACAGGGAGTCGGCGAGGCGCCTGTTGAGAAGATCGAACCCGAAGAGGAAGAGGCTTTAACCGCCCTCGATGCCGGTGACTATCCAACCGCCGAAGCTGCATACAAAAAACTATTAGCGCGCAAACCTGGAGATCACTTTGCAACCCTTGGGCTGGCGCAGACAATGCTCTTGCAGCGAACTGATGGCGTCGATGGTGCCAAGGTCATGGAGCAAGCTTTAAATGATCCTGACAACATCGCACTACAAATGCAGTGCGCAGATATTGAGGTTGTTGGTGGCTACGTAGAACCAGCCTTTAATCGACTACTTCGCCTAGTCCAAATACTTACCGGAGATGAGCAGAAGTTAGTCAAAGAGAGAGTGCTTGAACTCTTTGCTCTAGTAGATCCTGCCGATCCTCGAGTCATTAAGGCAAGAGCAGCTCTAGCGAATGCGCTGTACTAATGATTGAGATTAAAGAGGAGATCCGTTTACATAGTGCAATCTTCTTCCTATACGGATTCGTTGGAATGGCGTGGGTTCCACGCTTTCCAGAGCTCAAAGCCTTCCTTGGGTTAACAAATGGAGAGTTTGGTTCGCTCATTACCGCAGGAACCTTCGGGGCTTTAGCGAGCCTATTGAGCATGGGGCATGTTGTTCACAAGTATGGAGTCCGAAGAGTTTTGTTCTGGTCAAATTTCGCTGTTGCACTCTCACTAATTGTCGTCGTAAACATCAGCTCTTCGTTGGTATTTCTCATCTGCAATATAACCTTTGGCTTCGCCCTTGCATCATTTCATCTAGCTGCAAACGCTCACGCTTTTCACATTCAAAAGCGCACAGGTGGTTTGATAATCTCAAGGTTTCATGGAGCATGGGCAATCGGTGTTGTTGCCACATCGATAATCTCAGGAGCTGTCTCTGAGTTCATACCTTTGAATAGACATATTGAGATTGTCGTAGTGCTATGTACTTTTGCTTTGATCTACGCACTCAAAAAGCTAGGCCCAGCACTTGACTATCATGACGACAGCGATGGAAGCGATGTTCGAATTAGAGATATCTTTAAATCCTTCAAAGTTGATTGGTTGGTGAGCTTCGGTCTATTAGCTGCGGTTCTACTCGAGTGGAGCGCCACAGACTGGGCAACGATCTATACACGAGAAGAGATAGGTGTTCGTCCAGCTTTAGCAGCTGTTCCATATATCGCATTTATGAGCGCAATGATTTATGGAAGACTCAATGGAACTAGGTTCTCCAACGCTATTGGTAACTTCAAACTTATTCAGCGTCTTTCTCTCTTTGGATCGGTCAACTTTATTGTTTTCATCTGGATCTCCTCGCTCTTAAAGGCCGAGCATCAGATGGCTGCCTTTATGGCAACGGTCATCGCATTTGCTGCTGCTGGTTTCGGTTGTTCATCTCTTGCCGCTGCCTTTTACAGCGCTGCAACGCAGAGAAGCACGCTTCCAAACGCGGTGATCGTTGGACAGGTTGGCGTCGTGCTCAACACCCTTGCACTGGGTCTTAAACCAATAATCGCATGGGTGGCGCAGTGGTCAGGTTCGCTGGTTCTAGCTTTAACGATTCCAGCGGTAATTCTCTTTACCGCTAGATACTTTGCTAAGGTCGCAAAGAGTTAAATCAGCCAGAGCCCTCTGTATTGCCAGCATCAGCTGCCGATACATCAAAGATTCTGTACTTGTTGATCGCCTCTTTAACAACGGAGTCTTTAACCTCACCGGCTTTTGCAAGCTCTGCAAGGGTTGCAACAACGATTGACTCTGCATCAACGTTGAAGTGACGACGTAGCGCTCCGCGGGTATCGGATAAGCCAAAGCCATCGGTTCCAAGAGATGAGAATGAGTTTGGAACCCAAGGTGCGATTTGATCCTGTACAGCACGCATGTAGTCGCTGACTGCGATAACCGGACCTTCTGCTCCTTGAAGCTTTGAGGTGACATAAGCAACCTTCTTATCACTTGGGTTAAGTAGGTTGTGACGATCAACTGCTAACCCATCACGTCGAAGCTCATTCCAGGAGGTTACAGACCAGACCGATGCGCTAACGCCCCAATCCTTCTCTAGAAGCTCCTGGGCTTTGATCGCCCAGTTAACTCCAACACCGGAAGCAAGGATTTGAGCGTTCTTTTTACGTCCATGCTTTGTTGGCTTGAGTAGGTAGATTCCCTTGAGCAAACCTTCAACATCTAGGTTTGCTGGCTCCTCTGGATGAACATACGGCTCGTTGTAAACGGTGAGGTAGTAGAAGATGTTCTCGCTATCTTCACCATACATGCGTCGCAGACCATCTTTAACGATATGTCCTAGCTCGTAAGCGTATGCAGGATCGTAGGCAACTACGGCTGGGTTAGTTGAAACAAGAAGTGGAGAGTGCCCATCCTCGTGCTGTAAACCTTCACCGTTTAGGGTTGTGCGACCCGCTGTTGCACCGACTACAAAGCCACGTGTTAACTGATCTGCAGCTGCCCAGAAAGCATCACCGGTGCGCTGGAAACCAAACATTGAGTAGAAGATATAAATAGGAATCATCGGCTCATCATGTGTTGAGTACGAGGTTCCAACGGCGGTAAATGATGCAACAGAGCCAGCTTCATTAATACCTTCGTGAAGAATTACACCCGAGGTCGACTCCTTATAAGAGAGCATAAGTTCGCGGTCTACAGCTGTGTACTGCTGTCCATGTGGTGAGTAGATCTTTAATGTTGGGAAGAGTGAATCCATTCCGAAGGTACGTGCTTCATCAGGAATGATTGGAACGATTCGTGAACCAAGTCCTGGATCCTTAACGAGATCCTTAAGCATGCGAACAAAAGCCATCGTTGTTGCGATCTCTTGATGACCAGATCCGCGCTTTACCGATGCATACACCTCATCAGATGGCTGCGCTAAAGGACGTGAAACTGATCGACGGCGTGGAACTGATCCACCAAGTGCTGCGCGACGTTCTGCTAAGTACTTAGCCTCAACAGAGTCTGGAGCTGGCTTGTAGTAAGAAGGCAGGTACTTATCAAGTGCGCTATCTGGAAGTGGAATATCCAAACGATCGCGGAACTCAACGATGTCCTCCATGGTCAACTTCTTCATCTGGTGGGTTGAGTTACGACCTTCGAAGTGAGAACCAAGGGTCCATCCCTTAACAGTCTTGGCCAAGATAACCGTTGGACGGCCATTCTTTTGAGTTGCAGCTGTGTAAGCGGCAAAGAGCTTGCGGTAATCGTGGCCACCGCGCTTGAGGTTCCACACCTGATCATCAGACCAGTTAGCAACCATCGCAGCTGTACGTGGATCGCGACCAAAGAAGTTTTCACGCACATATGCGCCGTTTTCAGATTTCATGGTCTGGTAATCGCCATCGAGGGTCTTGTTCATGATGTTTACAAGCGCACCTTCGCGGTCTTGAGCAAGTAGAGGATCCCACTCGCGACCCCATACAACCTTAATAACGTTCCATCCGGCGCCACCAAAGACGGATTCAAGCTCTTGAATAATCTTTCCATTACCGCGAACTGGGCCATCAAGGCGCTGCAAATTACAGTTAACAACGAAGGTTAGGTTGTCGAGTTTTTCACGTGAAGCTAAACCAATGGCACCGAGTGTGTCGACCTCATCAACCTCACCATCACCTAGGAAAGCCCAAACATTCTGGTCACTCGTATCCTTAATTCCACGGTTATGTAGATAACGGTTATAACGTGCTTGATAAATCGCGTTAATTGGGCCGATACCCATAGAAACAGTTGGGAACTGCCAGAAGTTAGGCATAAGACGTGGGTGCGGATAAGAAGATAATCCGCCGCCTTCGTGGGATGCCTCTTGTCGAAATCCATCGAGTTGATGTTCGGTTAAGCGACCCTCAAGAAATGCACGTGAGTACATTCCTGGACTCGCATGTCCCTGGAAAAAGATTTGATCTCCGCCGCCGGGGTGATCCTGTCCGCGGAAGAAGTGGTTAAAGCCAACTTCATACAAGGATGCAGAGGATGCGAATGAAGAGATATGTCCGCCGACGCCAACCCCTGGGCGCTGTGCACGGTGCACCAACATTGCAGCGTTCCATCGAATAAATGCACGGATGCGGCGTTCAATTCCTTCATCACCAGGGAATGATGGCTCTCCGTCTGGAGAGATTGTGTTGATGTAATCGGTATTTCGAAGAGTAGAGATTCCAATGTTTGCTTCATGGGCGCGTTGGAGAAGTTTGAGCATTAAGTAACGGGCACGGACTGGGCCAGCGTTCTTAAGAGCTGCATCAAAGGAGGCTTGCCATTCCGCTGTCTCACCTGGATCGGTATCGATGAGTTGGTCAATAACCTGATCTGGAGTCTTAAAGGAATCGCTCATGGAGGTATTCTCGCGCCTAATAGGCATCTAGCGCAAAATTAGGCTCTCGCTAGCCCTTGTAAAACTTCTTCTCATTAGGTGGACTTATCCAGTGGTTCAAGAGATGAGACTGGGCTTAAACAAGGGTGACCTCATCCTCGAAATCGGAGTGGGTTCAGATTGTGATGAAATTCTGCGTAGCGGAATATCAGAAATCACAGGAACAAAGTTCCTAGAAGGAAAAACGCAAGAGGTTGTTGATGCAGTAATTCTCTGGTGGCGTGAAGATGATGGCGATCTGGTTGATGAGTTAATGGATGCCCTTACCTATTTATCCGAGACAGGTGCGATTTGGGTCCTGACTCCAAAGGTTGGTAGGGCTGGACACGTTGAACCCAGCGATATCCAAGATGCAGCACCCCTTGCCGGTTTAAGCCAAACCTCTACCCTTGCAGTAGCTGCAGACTGGAGCGCAACTCGTCTAGTCGCACGAAAGAGCACTAAGAGGTAGATTCACCGCATGACATTAACTATTGGACAAGCCGTACCTGATTTTGAATTAAAGGATCAACACGGAGCAAAGGTTTCACTCTCATCCTTTAAGGGAAAGAAGAACGTTGTAGTTCTCTTCATTCCCTTTTCTTTCACAGGAACCTGTACAGGTGAACTTTGTGCAATTCGTGATGATCTTGCTGCTTTTCAAAATGACAATGTCCAGGTAATTGCGATCTCATGCGACTCAATGCACACACAGAGAATCTTCGCCGAACAAGAGGGTTACAAGTTCCCAGTGCTTGCTGACTTCTGGCCACATGGTGCAGCTGCGAAGGCGTACGGAATCTTCAATGAGGATCTTGGCTGCGCAATGCGTGGAACTTTTATCATCGACAAGGAAGGCGTTCTACGCTGGCAGGTAATCAATGGCCTCGGAGATGCGCGTAATATCGGCGATTACAAGGCAGCAATAGCGGCTCTGTAGTTGAGGTAGTATTTGCCTCGCAACAACTCGGGTGCTTAGCTCAGTGGTAGAGCGTCTCGTTTACACCGAGAATGTCGGGGGTTCGAAACCCTCAGCGCCCACAA
>CAIMCU010000226.1 GCA_903839585.1 uncultured Actinomycetes bacterium
AGGTTGTGACCTTCGCCTGGGATGTATGCCGTAACTTCCATACCGCTAGTTAGACGAACACGTGCAACCTTACGAAGCGCAGAGTTAGGCTTCTTAGGTGTTGTTGTATAAACACGTGTACAAACACCGCGACGTTGTGGTGAACCCTTCAACGCAGGTGTATTCGTCTTCGTAGTCTTTTCTGCGCGACCACGTCGAACTAGTTGTTGAATCGTTGGCACTTCTTCTCCATTCGTGTATCTACTTCAATTTATTTACGCTTGTTTAACGACCCACGCGCTCGGGTGTGTTGCACCCGGTTCGTAGTTGCATCTGAATATTTCTATACAGGGCAAGTCATCAAGCGCTCTAAAAAGAGCAGTGGAGAAAGGTATCCGAGCCACGCTCCCTAGGTCAAAACGGCCCCTTTACTACTGAGACCCCAGACACACCCCCATTTTTGCCCATTTTTGGGGCTCGGGCGTGTCGTGGGTTTAGGGCCTTAAAAGGTTGGAGATCTCGACCTTGCTCTGATTCAGGGTAAAGATCCACTGGGAGAAGGCGCCGGATGAAAAGCGAAGTACTGCCGCAGGGCGCTTGCCCCTAATCGCACAAAAATCCCGATATCCGCGGCCCCTCATCGTTCCAAGGAGAATAACGAATGGGAAGCCGGTACCTGGAGCTCTAACGCCACGAAGTACCGACATCGACCAAGGACTTTTGTAATAGGTGACGCTTTCGAGTGCGCTCAGTGGCGCGCGCGGAGATGAGTGAAATGCACCGATCTTCTCCCAGAATGAGAGCTCGAGTCTGAGCACATCACCATCTCGAACAAGTAGAGCCATATGAAAAGTTTAAGCCTTTTCGATGTGGGAAGGCACTGGAATTGATTGTGAGTTAGCCGCTGTAATCGCTTTGCCTACCGATGTTGTTATAGGAAGTATCCCTGCCCAGATTGGAAGTGCAAGATCCTCATCCTCATCGACTGGATCACCTGTTCGTGCCTTTGCAGACATCTTCTCCATGGAAAGCTCCACAATCAAAGTTCCTGCGTTCTCTTTTGAGGTAGTAGGTCGGCCATAAGCCCAAAGCCCAGGTACTAGCTTGTCTGTAATGCGCTCTAGAGCAAGCTCTTTTTCGGAGTCTTTGAGTACTCGAGCCTTACCAAAAATCATTACAGACTCATAGTTCATCGATGAGTTGTAGGCAGATCTTGCAACCACGATTGCATTGAGCTTTGTGACCGTTACACAGATGTCGATGCCTTGAGCAATCTGCATCATCAACCGTGAACCAGTTGATCCGTGTAGAAGAATTCGATCGCCATCTCGTGAATATCCCATAGGTATTACAAAGGGCGTATTGATGTCCTGGTCGATAAAGCCAACGTGTGCGACGTACTCAGAGTCGAGGAGTTTATTAATGGCAGCGCGATCAAAGAGTTCCCGTGAATCGTTGCGTTGAACGTGAAACTTCTTGTCTTGGCTCATTGCTCTAGGGTAAAGCAAAAACCCCCGGTTGTGACCGGGGGTTTTTGCTTAACTGATAGTTATGAACCTTCTTAACGAGGAACTTCGACCTCATCCAAGCGAACCGCTTCGCCTGAACCACCTTGATCAAACGGTGTAAAGTCGTACTCATCGTAAGCTGCGTAAACAGCTGCCTTAGCCTCTTCAGTAGGTTCGACTCGAATATTGCGGTAACGGGCAAGGCCTGTACCAGCTGGAATCAACTTACCGATGATGACGTTCTCCTTAAGACCGAGCAATGGATCGCTCTTCTCTGAGAGTGCAGCATCTGTAAGAACACGAGTTGTTTCCTGGAATGAAGCCGCTGACAACCATGACTCAGTTGCAAGAGATGCCTTGGTGATACCCATAAGTTCTGGGCGACC